>JABHNP010000398.1 GCA_018694455.1 Planctomycetaceae bacterium
AATGGAATAAGCCCTGCTGAAACGCCAACCATTTGGCTCGGCGCAACATCAATGTATTGAACTTTTTCAGCCGGAACGAGCACGAAGTCACCACGATATCGTGCCACAATGGTTTCTCCCTGCACCCTCCCGTCAACAACAGGTGCATCCGCAGGAGCCAAGTAGGCTTCGTGTTCCTCGTCAGCCCTTAACCACACAACATCGTCGAGTAATTTACTCTTTGAAACTTTGCGGTATGGCGTGACAAGAAAACCATAGGAGTCCACACCAGAGTAAATCGCCAAGCTTGAAATGAGACCAATATTAGTACCTTCAGGAGTCTCAATTGGACATATTCGGCCATAGTGGGAAATATGAACATCACGGACTTCGAAACCTGCTCTTTTTCTATTGAGACCGCCAGGTCCGAGAGCAGAGAGTCGGCGTTCATGCGTGAGCATTGATAGAGGGTTAGTCTGGTCAACAACTTGCGACAACTCGCCTCGTCCAAAGAAATACTCGATAGCAGCAGAAATGCTTTTTGGGTTAATCAATGACCGAGGAGTCATCTCAGAGATATCCTTGAGACTCATTCGTTCTTGAACGGTTCTTCGAAGTTTGAGGAAGCCTTTGCGAAGTTCATCACTGGCTAGCTCATCAATTGTTCGAAGACGGCGATTGCCCAAATGATCAATGTCGTCAACTTCGACTGATTCATTTTCACTGTTCATCAGATCTAGCATATAGCTGATTGCGGCAATCAAGTCATCTGCACGAAGAGTCATCTCCGTTTCTGGCACAGAAAGATCAAGCTTCCTGTTGATTCGAAATCTACCCACCCGACCAAGTCGGTATCGATTTGTATCGCGAAACTTTTCATCAAAAAGCGTACTCGCTTTTTCTAATGCCGCCGGATTGCCTGGGCGTAGCCTTTGATAGATACGAATAAGGGCATCTTGATGACTCGGAGCAACAGAGGTCCGTTTTTTTGCCTCATCGGCATCTTCTCGGAGGCTGTTTTCGATCAGTGGTGTTTTATTGGCAGGCATGACCTCAACGGCTTTGAGACCAGATGTGCAGATTAATTCAGACTGGTCGCGGGTAATTGTGCAGCCGGCCTCGACAAGAATCTCACCCGCACGATCACTGCTTTTTGGATACACAATGTCATCAGCAGCTGTTTTTCCTTCAAGCTTAGAAACACTGCGGCTTCCAGCAACTTTTTCAACTTTTGTCTTATTAAAAAGTTTTAAGATGTCAGCATCACTACTGAGCTTGGGGTCCATTGCCCGGAGTAACGTAAGTGCCGAAAACTTTCCGCTTTGATCGATACGAACTTGCAAGGTGTCTTTCTTGGACACGTTGAGTTCGATCCAACTGCCTCTTTCAGGAATAATTCTGCAGTTATACGTTTTGCGGTCTGTTGATTCAGTATCTGCTACGAAGTCTATACCTGGAGATCGATGAAGCTGGCTGACAACAACCCTTTCAGCGCCATTGATTATGAACTCCCCGCCGCCCATCATGATCGGAACATCACCGAGATACACTTCTTCTTCAATAGGCTGCTCTCGAGTCAATCGAAGCCATACTCGAAGTGGACGGCCGTATGTCAGTCGAAGTTGCCGACATTCATCTGGATCGTATCGGGGTTTACCAAGTTCATACCGTACATATTCCAAGCGGACACTTTTGTCGTAGCTTTCGATTGGGAATATTTCTCGGAGTACGCCCTCAATGCCCTGATCCTTCCTTTTGCTTGGAGGGACATCATATTGCAAGAAAGACTCAAAGAATCGAGTCTGTATTTCTGTCAAGTCAGGCATCGAGTGGGTACTTCGATTGCTACCAAAGTGACGGATTTCTGTGGGCTGGAGTCGGCGAACAGCACGAGTTGCCATTGACAAATCACTCCTTGAGGGAAAACACTAAGCGAATTGAGTTACGAATATTCTGAGGATCACTGCAGGTCTCGATTGCCTCGAACGAAAGCAGGAAGTCGGCTTTTGACTCGATACGAACGATACTGGGCAAACATCATCGCTTGATCAGCGATGATCAAAATGTCAGACACAGGGAAACCGCAATGAGCGGGTTCGAAACAGAAAGGTTGCACGCAAATACTATACCGTTTTCCAGCCAAATCGCCAATGGCTTGGCTGGAAAATCGAAAAACAGTAAAGAAACTACTTAACCGAGACTTTTGCTCCAGCCTCTTCGAGTTCCTTCTGGAGCTTTTCAGCGTCGTCTTTCGAGATGCCTTCTTTGACCTTGCCCGGAGCTCCCTCTACAAGATCCTTTGCTTCCTTAAGACCAAGTCCAGTTGCTGAGCGTACCACTTTGATGACACTTATCTTATTATCACCAAATGATTCCAAAACAACGTCGAACTCCGTCTTTTCAGCAGCAGGTTCTCCATCACCGTCTCCACCGCCAGCAGCAGCGACCATGACGGCACCACCGGAAGCAGGCTGGATACCATGAACTTCATCGAGGTAATCGGATAATTCCTTTGCCGCCTTCAACGTGAGGCCAACGATACGATCACCGAGTTCCTTCGTATCTGTCGAAAATTCCCGGGTAGACTCTGTTGCTTCAGCCGTTGCCATTGATCGCGATCCTTTCCCTCAAGAAATAAGCCGTATTGGCCTTCAAATGTGCGTAGTTCTGACTTTATTTTCCCGTCACGCATTCGCCGGGAAGTATTTATCCGTATTTCTCATTTCCAATTTGTTGAACAATAGGACTTACCTTTTCAACAAATTCTCAAGCCTTTTTTCTTACCATTAAATTTCATAATAACTAGTCTAAAAATTCTGGACTTGACTATTTTTTATAAAATTTCCCAACTTGTACTGTTTTTAACCACCCTAAGCCGCGGTGGCTTCATCACTCGAGTTCTCAAGTTTGTCTACGTGGCTGGCAATCTGGCCAGCCAGCGTGCTTCCACCACCAACAAGTTGTCCAGATAGTGCAGCACCAGCGGATAGCATTTGGCCCGATAAAATCGATAGTTGTTCTGTTCTAGTGGGCCACTTGGCGACTTTTTCAAGGTCACCTGCATCGAGCCTCGCACCGTCCATCGCACCACCACGGCACTCAATTTGTTCAAAATCACTCTGTGATGCTAGCCGATTGAGTTCTTTTGCCAGGTCAACAACATCTTCACCTCCCCAGCAAAGAGCCAGCATGCCACTCAGATTCTCAAGGGCAGGTGCAAGCGGTGTTTCTACAAGGACACGCTTTGCTAGAGTGTTTTTTATGAGCTGAAGGCTGATGTTCTTTTTTCGCAGCGTAAGCCTTAGCTCGGTTGTTTTTTGAGCATCAAGGCGACCAAGCGAGACAACGAAGACGTCTCCTACATTTTGGAGTCGTGAATTAAGATCATCCATCATGAGTTGTTTGACAAGTTTGCTCATGGTTTTCTTCCGATGTTTGTTTTGTTCGTTGAAGGGAAATTAGGGTTATAAATTTGATTTTAGAAACTAAGCAGCAACCATCACGCCCGGCGACATGGTTGCAGAGATAGCAACTGTCTTAATGTACTGCCCTCGAACGGCGGCTGGTTGCATACTACGAATCTGCTCAAGAAAGGCGTGAATGTTATCAACAAGCTTTTCGCTATCAAAACTTGCCTTACCAACCGCAGCATGAATGATGCCAGTCGGATCATTTCGGAATTCAACCTTACCGGCTTTGTACTCTTGTACGGTTTTGGAAATATCAGCAGTAACAGTGCCAGCACGAGGGCTTGGCATAAGTCCTCGTGGCCCCAAAACTTTTCCGAGAGGGCCAACAAGACCCATCATATCTGGAGCAGCAATGCAAACATCAAAATCGGTCCAACCACCTTTGATTTTTTTTGCAAGATCGTCACCACCAACTTCCTCGGCTCCGGCAGCAGTTGCGTCGTCAGCAAGATTGCCTTTAGCGAAGACAACAACTCGCTTCGATTTACCGATTCCGTGCGGAAGAACAATTGATCCTCGCACAATCTGATCAGCCTGCTTAGGGTCAATTCCGAGCCGGATATGTATTTCAACTGTTTGGTCAAACTTTGTCGGTGGAAACTTTTTGAGCGTTTCAACAGCTTCTGAGAGTGGCAGCAAGGCATCATCGGCTGGTTTTGCGGCGAGAGCAGTTTTCATGCGTTTTGTGAGTCGCACTTTCGAGTCCTCTGTAAATAGATATAAATTTTATTTGTGGCAGTTTTTGAGCTGTACGTGTTCGTTACGGCCCCGCAGTTCAGTTTGTTTTCGCAGGACTAAAACGACGTTCGTACAGTGCCAAAACAACGAAGCTTTTGCTTTCGGGAACCTCTGATTATTGCAGGTTTCTGACGATTTTCAACCTTCGACAGTAATCCCCATGCTACGGGCTGTTCCGGCAATCATTCGACGAGCATGTTCGTCATCTCGTGCATTGAGGTCCGCCGACTTCATTTTAACGATCTCGTCTAATTGATTCACTGACACCTTGCCGACTTTGTCTTTGTTCGGAACGCCAGAGCCTTTGGCAAGACCAGCTGCTTTTTTTAATAAGGCCGCCGCTGGGGGGCTTTTTGTAACAAAATCAAATGATCGATCGTTGTAGACGGTCACAACCACTGGAATAGGCATGCCACCAGCTTCTTTAGTCTTGTCGTTGAATTGTTGAACGAACTGACCGAGATTAATACCAAATCGGCCGAGCGAGGTACCAACTGGAGGAGCAGGAGTCGCTTGACCACCTGGTACCTGAAATTTTGCTTGACCTGTTACCTGTTTTGCCATCAGTGCAAATCCTTATACGTTTTTCAACAATGTGAGCATTCTATCATCCTGCTAAATCCGTTCCTGTCAAAGCCCCTATGGCATTTTTCGCGTAAAACTGTCCAGCAGCACATTCAGAGCCATGGGGCTGCAGGGGGTCACCCGTGCAATCTATCGGCCATATTCAAGCTCTGAAAAGGGTCTCTGGCTTCTCAATGCCAAGACATACTAGAGATAAAAACCCTATTGGAGTTCTTAAACCGTTTCAATCTGCCAGTACTCAATGTCAACGGGTGTTGAGCGACCAAAAATACTCAGCATGACAGTGACACGACCGTTCGCTTCATCAATTTGCTCAACTTCACCTTCAAAGTTTTCGAAGGTGCCCTCATTAATTTTGACACGATCGCCCTTTTTAAAGTTAATTTTTAACTTTGGCGTTTCTTCGGTCTTTTCCTCACCCTTATTCAACAGTTTTGCGACATCTTGAGGCAACATCGGGCTCGGCTTCCCGCCAGATCCGGTGAAGTCGCCAATTCCACCTGTTTCACGCACGAGAAACCAGGTTTCGTCATTTAGAATCATGTTTACAAGAATGTAACCAGGGTAAAGCTTTCGCTGAACAATCCGCTTTTTCCCACTCCTAAATTCCGTAACTTGTTCTTTGGGAACGATCACTTCGCCAAAGCATTGATCCATGCCCTGCATTGCAATACGTCGTTGAAGCGTCTCTCGGATTGAGTCTTCTCGATTGCTCTGCACCTTGAGGATGTACCAGTCCATCTCACCAGTTGCTGGCGATGCTTCTTCGGTTTCTTCTTCTTCACCATCCAACATGACGGGTTTCGCATTTTCATTGCCAGAAAATGGATCTTCAAGTTCGACTGGCCCGTCATCTTCGTCGTCTTCCAAAACCGGAGCGGTTTCAGATGAAGCCGCTTCGGCGGCAGAGTTGTAGCCATCCGCTACCTGATTACTACCGCTTGGGTTTGTAGTCTGTTGTTCCAAGGCGGCTGACTCGGAGCCATCTTGAATCTCATCGGTTGGTGTCGGCTCAGTTTCGTTATCTTGCATTGCTATTCGTGAACTTATCTTGAGGATGTTTCGATATCGTTACGTTGATTCCTAGCCTTGAAGGGCGCGGAGGACAAACCACCAGAAAAGATCGTATGCCGCCAGAATGCCAGCCAGTGTGAAGATCAGGAAAATGATTACGATCGAGCTGCGGATAACCTCATCCCGTGTTGGCCAAGAGACCTTTGTCATTTCGGTTTCAACGGCAATAAGAAAATCTGCAACGCTTGGTGTATTGACCATTCGGAAGCTCACCCAAACGCCAACGGCGAGTAAGATGCTGGGTGCAAGAAATCGCATGATTCCTAAATCATCATTCAGTGAGCTGCTTGCATCACCGCCTAGCCAGAGCGGCAGAAGTTGGGCGAGTCTCCAAACACCAATTGCTATGGCGATAGTGACTGCTGCAAACGTCACTTGGCGAGTGACTCGGCCCTGCTGACGCTTGTAGAGCGAAAAACTAAGGAGCCCTCCCAAGAAGGTTGCGGCTGGTGGTTGTGTTCCTGCCATGTGGTTTTAATTCTGCCTAGAGACAAAGGTTTGCAAATTCAGTTGACTTAAAAATTTCTACCAATAACGGTTCTCTGAATACAGCCGGTTCCTATAAGTCCCCTAGTTTTGGCTTTTCCAAGGCTTCAGTGTAGTTTGGTTTGCGGACTAAGGACGGTAAGCAGGGGCGGCGGGAATCGAACTCGCAACCTCTGGTTTTGGAGACCAGCGCTCTGCCAATTG
>JABHNP010000165.1 GCA_018694455.1 Planctomycetaceae bacterium
GAATTGGCAAAGCAACAGAAACTCAGTCAGCCTGAAATGCTTCGTCAGCAAGTTAATCGAATGATTGCTGACGAGCGTTCGAATGAATTTATTTCGGGGTTCGTGCACCAATGGCTGGATATGGAACGCCTCGATTTCTTTCAGTTTGATACGAGGCTCTATCGTGACTTCGACGAAAGTACTCGCTCTGCCGCGCGCGAAGAAGTCTATCAATCGTTCGCACACCTTTTGCGTGGCGGTGACGATAGTCGTATCAGTCAATTACTGAAGAGTGACACTGTCTTTATTAACGGCCTGCTCGCAACGTACTACGGTATAGAAGGTGTCACTGGTGATGAATTTCAGGAGGTTAGTCTGCCTGCGAACTCACCAAGGGGTGGTCTGCTTGGTATGGCTGCGATTCATGCGATGGGAAGTGATGGCGTGGTAAGTAGCCCGGTTGAGCGCGGCGCTTGGGTGTTACGTCACCTTCTTCACGACCCACCACCGCCAGCACCACCAAACGTGCCGCAGATTTCTCGTCTGCAAGGAGAGATTCTCACAACCCGTGAACGACTGCGTGTGCATCAGGAAGAAGCCCAGTGCGCCAGTTGCCACCGAAAGATCGATCCGATCGGGCTTGGTCTTGAAAACTTTAATGCTGCGGGTAAGTGGCGGACAACAGACAGCTACCAGGCGCGTGACAAACGAGGTCGTGGCATCGGCAAGAAAAAGACATGGGATATTGATCCGTCAGGTGCGATCTATAATGGCCCATCTTTCGCCGATTATTTTGAATTACGAGATATTGTCGTCAGTCGTCAGGATGATTTTGCTCGTGGTTTTACAGAGCACCTCATTGAGTATGCTCTTGGCCGACCATTCGGCTTTACTGATGAAGACTTTGCAGAGGAAGTGGTTCAGTCTGCAAAAATCAAAGATTATGCAGTGAGTGAGTTCGTTCATGCTGTTGTTCAGAGCAAGGCATTTCAGTCCAAATGATAAAAAGGGGTATGTCGTGATGGGGATCCAAAAGTTTTTGTTTGCAGTGTTCGCTGTCATCGTGCTTGCCTCGAGTGTTCATGCTGTTGATCCACCCCCGATTGATTCGCATCTGTTTCAGTCTGGTGAACTTATCTACACAGACGGCTTTGACGGTCCGCTGAACAAAAAATGGTGGCAGACACGGACCAAGAACTGGGAAGTTGTCGATGGCTTACTGATTGGAGCTCCGGACTACAAGAATGCGGCGGAGGCTGAGAAGGCGCTAAAGCGTGATCACCATCTTGGGTTGTCACCTGTTATTCGGCTCGATAACCTGCCGCCAAAATTTGTTGTTCGTATGCGGGTGAAGTTTGAAGGGAAAGAATTTCAAACAGGTCGTCCAAAGTTCGATATTGGGCATCATATTAATACGGTAACTTTTCGAGATAATGGTTACGCCGTAAAGCTTCATGGCGGAAAACAGTTCCTCGGAAAAGCACCGAACGTCAAATTGAACGAATGGCTTGACGTTTCACTCGAGTTTCAGGAGGGTGCACTCTGGATTGAGGTCAACGGAAAAGGCCAGCTCATCAAGCACGAGCAGGTTTCTCTTGAAGGACGGAGTGAATTGACTTTCAAGACCTTCGAGGATGCACCAAACAGAATCATGTTTGATTCTGTAAGTCTGTGGAAAGCTAACTAGTCTCTGCAGTGAGGCTTAATTCTTCTTCACGTCGTAACAGAGCAGGATGTTCTGGTCACGAAGGTAGAGCTTTCCGTTGGCGATGACCGGATGGGGCCATGCTTTTTCTTCGCTCCGGTCTGGCTGGTCAAACCGACCTGTTTCGACAAGTTCTGTTGGAGTTGCCTTAATAAGAGCAACTGGGCCAGCTTCACTTCGTAGATACAGGTGACCATCGGCATACACGGTGGCACCCTTGCCAGCACTTCGTCCAGCGTAGGCAAGTTCGCCGCTGTCGAGATTAAGGCAGCGGAATGTGCCGCCGCTTGATCCGTAGATATGGCCATCAAGCAACACGACTCCACCATGATGATTCATGATTTCTTTGTTGGCGTAAAGCTGCTCGACCTGCCAGTTCGTGCCGTCTTTTGTGACGCGGAAAGCATTGCATCCGATGCCATAGCCTGATGTCACAAACACGGTGTTCTCTTGAACAATCGGTGTTGAGATAACAGCCGTCTTGCCTTCCCGGTCTGCTTGCCAAAGAACGGTTCCAGAGTCGGGGTCGATGCCGGCGACACTCTTTCCGGTTAGTTGCACGTATTGTCGAGTACCATCAATCGTTGCGATGATTACAGATGAATAGCCAGCAGGATCTGTCCAGGCCTCTGTCTGCCAGAGTTTCTCTCCAGTCTTTCTGTTTAAGGCGAGCAGGGTGCCATCGGTACCTCCCGGAGTACAGATCACCCGATCACCATCCACAAGTGGAGATTCGCTGTACTTCCATCCGGACATCATCTTTCCGCCGTATTGATCAACAAGATTGACCGACCATTTTGTGGTGCCATTTTCTGCATCGAGGCAAACAAGGTCTGCGTACTGGTTTAAAACGAAAACATCACCGCCATCAATAGTTGGTGTGCCACGGGGGCCCGGGTACCGCTTGTGGCCGCCAGCTTCACCGATGCGAGTTTTCCAGATAGGCGAACCGTCTGTTTCATTAAGGACAATTACATAACTTCCACCATCAAGATCGCCCATTGTGAAGATGCGACCGTTGGCTAGAGCAATACTCGAATCCCCTCCGCCAACCCCTGTTGCTTTCCAGGCGAGAGGGGGGCCATCCTCTGGCCAATTTTCAAGAAGGCCAGTCTCGTTTGATTTCGCATCACGGTTTGGACCTCGCCATTGGGCCCAGTCTTCACCA
>JABHNP010000399.1 GCA_018694455.1 Planctomycetaceae bacterium
CTCGTGCACGCCCCAAAGCATAAACCAGCCGCCGTGGAGGCACGTAACGCTACGCACTGACGCCAAATGCGTATTCGTATTCTCGGATCAAATTCGAAGATTACGCCTTCCCGCTAAGGTACTACCGAACGTTTACTAATACCGCTTGGCGACTATTTCTCTCACGAAATCCCAAGCACATCATTCATGCCATAACGTCCTGGCTTCTTTCCGACAAGAAATGCGGCGGCGGCAAGGGCACCGCGAGCATATGAATCTCTATTTGTTGCACGGACATTCAGCGACAGACTTTCACCCTCAAGACCAAAAAGAATCGTATGCTCTCCAGGGTTATCACCGGAACGAACAGCATGATAGCCGATCTCGTCTTCGGGACGCGATCCAGGACGACCTTCGCGACCGTGCGTCTCACTTGATTGGCCCATTGCATCCTTGACAATGTTGCCAAACTTCAAGGCCGTTCCACTTGGCGCATCTTCTTTATGGTGATGATGACATTCAATAATCTCAACATCTGCACGACTACCTACGCCACGCAAAAGCCTACCAGCACGCCCAACAAGATCCATCGCTATGTTAACGGCCAGACTCATGCTTGGGGAAACGAGCACTGGCACTGACTGCACAGCTTCATTGATCGCTGCCTTGTCATCTGGCTCAAGACCAGTCGTCGCTACAACCAGTGGAACATTTCGTTGCACACATACTTCAGAAATCCCTCGGAGTGCACCTGGCAACGAAAAGTCAATAACCACGTCAGCAGGGGTACCCCAGGACGTAGTCAATGCAACACCAAGGTCGCCGACGCCAGCTACCTGACCTGCGTCTTCCCCGAGCCGAGGGTGACTGCCGCTATCAATCGCACCGACAATCTGCCACTGGTCCGGCTCAGCAACAGCACATGCGACAATCCGCTGGCCCATTCGACCAGCTGCCCCGTGTACAACAAGTTTTATTGTGTGTGTGTTCGTCATAGGTCACATCCTACATCGACGCACAAAGACTGCTAGTCGAGACAGCATATTAGCTGTAGAGATCAATTGCCTGAATAATATCGTCGAATCGATTTCCCACAGTGACAGCACGGTTCGCAAAACTCGCTCTGCTGACACCACGACTTCCAAGCACCTCGTTAAACAGGTTCTGATCCGTTGTGTGATACGCAACGGTCGCATTCGGATCTTTTAATTGATGCCCGGTGAGGATGCAGACAACCCGATCATCTCGCCCGATGACTCCCTCGTTTACAAGCTTTCTGGCCCCGGCAACACTTGCAGCACTCGCCGGCTCACAGCCGAGTCCGCCAGCTCCTACCTGTGCTTTGGCATCCAGAATTTCCTGCTCCGTCACCTCTCGTACAACACCGTCACACACTTCTAACGCCCGAAGGCATTTATTCAGGTTTACAGGCCGATTAATCTCAATTGCACTGGCCAGTGTGTCAGCTCGCTTATTCTCACGATCAAGTTCGTCATAGTAATGGCAAACAGGGGCGAGGTCAGCTTGGCCACCATTCCATCGCAAGCCACGGTTGTGAAACAATTCATGGAGTGTATTCGCGCCAGCTGCATTGATGACCGCCAGCCGAGGGATTCGGTCGATGAGCCCAAGATGTCGGAGTTCTGCAAAGGCCTTTCCAAAAGAACTCGAATTTCCAAGATTTCCACCTGGAACGACAATCCAGTCGGGAACCTCCCAACCAAGTGACTCAAGCACTCGGTACATGATTGTCTTTTGGCCCTCAAGCCGAAACGGATTCACTGAATTCACAAGGTAAATCCCAGTCTTGCTTGCTACCTCTTTGACTCTTGCCATAGCATCATCAAAGTCGCCGGCAATTTGTATGGTAAGAGCTCCGTAGTCGAGTGCCTGTGACAACTTTCCATATGATATTTTGCCAGACCCGATAAAGATAATGCCTCGCATGAGGCGTGTCACAGCACAATACACAGCGAGCGATGCACTGGTATTTCCAGTTGAGGCACACGCTGCTCGGGTCGCTCCAATCATGCGAGCATGTGAAAATGCTGCTGACATGCCGTTGTCTTTGAATGACCCCGATGGATTCAGACCCTCATATTGCAAATGAAGCTGGCCTGAATTCATACCCACATATCGTCCAACGCCATCCGAAACAGACAAGAGCGTTTGTCCCTCTCCAATGGTGACAACAGACTCTCGGGGGGCAAATGGCAGCAACTCATGAAATCGCCAGACCCCACTCAAAGCAAGCGGGTCGCTACGTCGCATCCACTTCCGCTCAAACACTTCAAAGGAACTCGGTGCAGGAAGCCGGTCCCAATCGTAGGTAACATCCAGCAGATTTCCGCATGAAGGACAGCTCGTCAGCACTTCGTCAACCGAAAACGTCGCACCGCACGCTGGAGCGATGCACTGCTGAAATGCGAGATCAGTACGAGCGGCAACGGCCAAAATTCTTTCCTCCAGATGAAAGGGCTGCTAAAGACGCCCTACCTTCTCTATTCCTCGGCTTTTTGGGGTGCCCGACTGCAATTAGGCCGGTGCTCAGCACCTAAATTACACAATTCAATCGTATCGTAAACGTCAAATGCCGCCTTGTTTTCCTTGAACTGTAGACAGCCATAATGCCCCTATCAAAACAACATAGTCAGATGGTGGAGGAAATACCAGCAAAAACCGCTCGGCAGAGGGGGTCGTTGGTGTTGACTCTTGTGCAACGATCATTGGCGTGTATGGCTTAAGAACAGGTGTTCGAGCAGAGAAGGAAGCTACTCCTATCTCCGGAGGCCATGCGAAAGGAGACATTAGTTATGAAAGTGGCTGATATGCGTCCATTTCGAAAAGTACTCGAACAGCTTCGTGGGCGGCTGCGTGGCGATGTGAGCACCATGGCCGACATAGCACTCGGAACCGGCAGCACTCAGGATCATGGTCCTTCGTCGACAAAGCCTGTTCACATGGATGACCTCGGAGCCGAGGCTTTTGATCAGGAATTTACGCTTTCTTTGATGGAGAATGAAAAAGATACGCTGCAAATGATAGATGAGGCACTCGCCCGAATTCGCCAGAAGACATTTGGCAGCTGTGTCGAATGTAACGGTATTATCACAAAGAAACGCCTCGAAGCGTTACCCTATGCTTCAACATGTATTCGCTGTGCTGAAAAACTGGAGAAAGCAAGATGGTAGCTTTCCTCGATAGGAACTAGCATGTTTTCTACCAACCCTTTCAAATTCTTGTAGATCGATAGCCGCCGTGACTAAAGTGCCTGCACCGGGAACATCGCCTTCTGACAGTTCCATTGCCCCTTTTCGTGCAACTCCAATCACGTGGGCACTTTTTACAAGCGTTGTTGTTTTGACAACAGCAGCCGACCTCATCACAAAAGAAATAGCGTTTAAGAATCTTGGCATGCCTGGTACGAGCCCGGGATGGACCGTCATCAACAAGATGCTCTGGTGGAGAACAAGCCTGAATGAAGGTGCACTTTTTGGACTCGGCCAGGGGATGGGTTGGTTTTTTGTCACCGTATCGTTCGCCGCCCTGATTGGCATTCTTCTCACCGTCTCATGGCTTCGATTGTGGCGCGACTCTATTCTTGTGCTTTCTCTGGCATGCATCACGGGTGGCATTCTGGGAAATCTTTATGACCGACTAGGCATTCCTGCGCTTCAATGGCATGCCCCGCTCAGCCGAGAAGGTGATCCCGTCTACGCTGTCCGAGACTGGATCCACTTTCGCCTCGATGGCATTATTGACTGGCCGATCTTTAATCTCGCAGATAGTTTTCTTGTCTTCGGCGCTGGACTGCTGCTGTTCCTGTCTTTTTTCCCTCCAGCCATAGCCATAGAAAATATACCAACTCGATCCGCTGCGGAAGAGACACCCAATGCCTGATACTACTACGGACAACCGTCTGGAAGTCGCCATTGCAGCCACACGTAAGGCAGGCCGTAAGACACTTGAATGGTTTAGGGCCGCTGACCTCACTGTCACACAAAAGGATGATCAGTCACCAGTCACTGCCGCAGATCTCGCAGCTGAGAAAATACTCAAAAGTGAACTGCTGACTGCCTTCCCAGATGACAGTTTTCTTGGGGAAGAAACCGGGAGTCATCAGGGCAGTTCCGAGTTCGAATGGGTTGTTGACCCAATTGATGGCACAAAATCATTTATTCACGGTGTACCACTTTTTGCAACACTCGTTGCCTGCAGGAGAAATGGCGAAGGCATTGTCGGCGTAATCTACGTCCCCGCCCTCAATGAAATCGCGTATGCCGCCGTCGGAAAGGGCGCCTGGTACGAACAGGGTGGTCACAAGCCAATTCCAGCCCGTATTTCAACGCAAACAGATTTGCGTGAAAGCCTGTTGTGCTCGAGTGATTTCAGAGATTTCCGCAGGCGACCAGCCACATTAGACAAGAATGCTGCGGGCAAAGACACTCGAGATGTGATTGAAGATGCCTGCCGTATTGTCCGAACATGGGGCGATGGATACGGGTATCTACTCGTTGCTACCGGTCGCGCTGAGGCCATGGCTGACCCGATGCTCAACGCCTGGGATGCTGCCGCCGTCGCCGTTGTGGTCGGTGAAGCAGGAGGAACATTTACCGACTGGCAGGGCACTCAAACCATCGACAGCGGAGATGGGCTCGCGACCAACGGGTGCGTTCACAACGATCTCCTTCGACTGCTCGCCCCTGCAGCAATCCGCGACAAATAGCGGGAAACCTTGCGCCGAAGGAGAAGTACAACCAGCTCGCGTCACTCATCTTGCGGGTTTCCGTGTCTCCGGTATCATGGGGCTTGGTTTCAGGCATGATTTAAATAGGAAAAAGGTGGTGTGATGGCGCGTTGCTGTGAAGTCTGCGGAAAAGGGTTCTCAATGGGGAATTCCGTGACCATTCGTGGTAAGCAGAAATACCTTGGCGGCGTTGGTACAA
>JABHNP010000114.1 GCA_018694455.1 Planctomycetaceae bacterium
GGACCAAACACAGATTATCGAGCAATGAATGAATCAATGTTTCGAGACGGGAAAGGACTGTTCCCTGTTCCGCTCGCTGGTGCGGTGGACCTTCTCAAAGACCAACAAAACCCGAATGCACCTGATATAACCGCTGAAGACCATCCTGTTGTTGCTATTCTGAGCGGCCGACGAAATCCTTTTCTCGACGCTGTGAATGTCGATCGCTACATGGCAGTTGAACGCACCTACCAGCCTCCTGTTGACAGTGGCCTTCGCCGCCTTCTTTCCCTGAGAAACAATAGTTTTCTTGCTGTTGAGAAGCCGTTCGGCAAAGGTATGGGAGTTGCGTTCCTCTCCACAGCTGCACCTACATGGAATAATTGGGCTCGTAATAACCCCAGCTGGGTAGTCGTCATACTGGAACTTGAAAGGCATCTGGCTCGACTACGGCGACAATACAAAACAATACTTATCGGGCAGCCAATTGAAATAGATCTCGAGCAGGGCATTGATCAAGTTGATGTTGATTTTCTTTTACCCCCAGAAAATCGAATTGTGCACGAGATTGCATCCATGAAGCAGAATGGCAATCTTGTGGCTGTTATGAACAACACACTTGAACCAGGAATATACAAAGCTCGCTGGCAAACTGTTGCAGGAGTACGCGAAGAATGGACTGCGGCTGTAAACATCAATCCCACCGAGGGGAACCTGGAGCGACTGCCGGTTACTGAACTTTCTGAATCCTTGCCCGGCATCTCATTCTTGTACGATCGTGCTGACAGCCTTAAGCCTACGAATAAAAATCGTGGTAGTTCATCTCTTGTCCAGCCAGTGCTTCTCTTTTTACTGATTACCCTTCTCTGTGAACAATTACTTAGCTACTCCGTGAGCTACCACAGAGCTTATAAGAAACCCTAAACTCATAACCCTCTTCCACCCAACGATGATGCGTTTGATTCCCAACACGAGAGTGCCAACTCCATTTTGTGTGGCAGAGCGTATTGAGTACCGAATCTCCAGCGGTCTCCTTGATAGCTTTTCCGAATGGTGGCACATGCCTGTTCTCATTGCGTGCATAGCAACAGTAATGGGAGCGGTCTTGTGGATATATCACCACGACGCTGCTGAGATACCCCGCTGGAAAGGCGTGCCCTTAGCTTTCTTGCGAATTTTCGCATGGTCAATACTACTGTTTGGATTACTCGACATGAGACGAACAGCAGAGCATGAAATCACGTTCCCCTCGAAAGTGGCTGTTCTCGTTGATGGAAGCGCTAGCATGACATTAGCGGCCAACACTGATTCCACCAAGGCTATAAAGAAACAGTCAGATGAATCCACAAGCCGCGCTAAAGTCGCCAGCAACATACTTCAAAACAGTGACTTTTTGAGTTCTCTTCGCAACACACACGAGGTGTCAGTGTGGAATTTTTCAACGAATTCCCAAAAAATTGCATTGCTTCCTCAAGAAGGTCAGTCACTTCAAGACAACACGACAAATAATGTCCCAAACTGGCAAGAAAAACTACTTCCGCAGGGATCAGAAACCCGTCTTGGCGATGCTCTCCTAAACGTTCTACAAGGTGAGCCAGATGAATCACTCAGTGGCATTATCGTACTGACTGACGGTGGAAACAATGCTGGAATTGACCTAACGCAAGCAGCATCAAAAGTTGCTGACACGCTGACAGAAGTGCACGTCATAGGACTTGGCTCGGAACGATTGCCTGCGAATGTACGCGTGGCTGATCTGCTTTCCCCACCACGCATTTTCCCGGGAGACAGTTTTAGTATCACTGGCTATCTCCAAAGCCAAGGCCTGGAAGGCGAGATTGCTCAGGTGGAACTTCTTGAGGCTGAGGCTGAGGCAATGCTCGGTACTTCTTCAAACGAAACCCCTGGTGGTCGCGTTATTGATACGACTGAAGTTCAACTTGCTGCAGATGGTGAACTCTTAGCAGTACGGTTTGACCTCGACGGTCTTGAAACTCCCGGAAGTCGTGTCCTTGCAATCCGTGTAATTCCCCCCACAGCAGACAGTAATTCTGGCGATAATTTAGAAGCTGCCGACATTGAAGTTGTAGATAGCAAAACTCAGGTATTACTACTCTCTGGTGGACCAAGTCGTGAATACCGTTTCTTGCGAAATGTTCTTCAGCGAGATCAAAGTTTCGCTGTTGATGTACTTCTCAATTCTGCACCGTCTGGCATATCACAAGACGCACGCAAAATCCTCGACAGCTTTCCAGCAAGTAGTGAAGTGATTGATGAATATGACGTTATTGTTGCGATCGACTATAACTGGGATGATTTAGACCCTGCGTCCATCGCTCGCCTTGAACGCTGGGTGAGTGAGGACTCTGGAGGCCTTCTATTCGTTGCTGGCAACGTCTTCATGCAACAATGGCTTACGAACCGACGTTTTGAATCAATCCGAAACCTCCACCCTGTAGAACTTCGCCGTGGCGAGCAGATTCTTCTTGCACCGCAACTCGCAGCGACTGACCCATTACCACTCCGCTTCAGTCCTGATGGGAACGACAGTGAGTTTTTATGGCTCTCTACAAACCCCATCGCCAGCCAGACTATTTGGAGTGAATTCCCCGGTGTTTATGCGTGCTTCGACACAGCGGTCGCGAAACCAGGAGCTACGGTGTATGCCAGAATAGGACGAAATGACGGGTTTGAAATGAGCCGAGAAGGGCCCATCTATCTTGCCGGCCAACTCTATGGATCAGGCACAGTTTTCTACGCAGGAAGTGGTGAACTTTGGCGGATCCGCGCTGTGGACCCCACAGCTCACGAACGGCTGGTCACGCAAATGGTTCGACACGTTGCTCAAGGACGACTTTTACGAGGATCAAGTCGTGGCCGACTAATACTCGAAAGGGATCGTTACCCAGTTGGAGAGTCAGTGACTGCGCGTATCATGGAGACTACAGCAGGAGCTCAACCAAAGCTCGAAGTCATCACTCCAGACGGGCAGCGCATCACAGTGCCCGTTGCCTCAGATCCAGTTCGAGCCGGTGGACTTCAGGGAAGTTTTGTTGTAACCACTGAGGGAAGCTGGCAGATTATTCTTACTATTGATGACGCCCAACGGGAACAAACAGTCCGCAGAATTCAAGCGACATTACCAGATCGTGAACTTATTCAGCCTAAACTTCAACGAAAGACTTTGAGTCAAGTTGCCACCGCCACCGGCGGCTCAGCATGCTTCCCAATCGGAGAGACACTGAGCGAAACTGATATCACGAAAATAGCTGCCATGCTGAAGGATCGTTCCCGAACAGAATACGAAACTGGTGAAAACGACAAAGCATTCAAGAAGACCCTGAACACACTCCTACTCGGTATTGGAATCGTCCTCCTATCTGGTGAGTGGATTTTACGGAGACTGGCAAAACTCGCTTGAGCGATTTGCTCAGCAGACTGACTCCAGAATCAATAATTATGATCGCTACACCTACTCCGCTGAAGACAGCATCTGCTCTTACCGAGCAGACACCAAGCAGCGAACAACTATCTACA
>JABHNP010000400.1 GCA_018694455.1 Planctomycetaceae bacterium
CACTGCCTCGGGATTGTTGCAGAGAAAGAACTCATGGCGCCTGGTGCGCGTCCCGTCGAAATCGTTGATGGTGGTAAAGTCCGGCATGAACTGCTGGTCTGATCTGTAATCTCCATAACGTGAAAGCATGTGCCGCCACTGTTTAAGAAAGTGTTCGTGTGATGAAAAAGAAGATGACTCTTCAATGGATCAACATGAGACTGTGTGGAGTAATTCTTGGCTGTAATGGGCTGCTTATAAGTTTCTGTTTTGCTGCGCCGACAGTAAATAAAGTTGTGCCGGCTGGTGCAATGCGGGGGAGTGAGTGCGAAGTGCTCGTGATGGGTACAAATCTGCACGAACCACAGGCGCTCTTTTTTGAAGACGGGATTGTTCAGCAGACAAAGATTGAATCCGTGAACGATAAGCAATTTAAAGTTGTCCTGAAGGTTCCGGAAGATGCTCCTTTTGGTAATCACCGCTTTCGAGTCCGGACTAAAAAAGGCCTTTCGGTTCTTCGGACATTCCGAGTCGGACCTTTTCCACATCTGATGGAATCAGAGTCCGAGTCTTCTCAGAAGAAACCCCCTAACAATACGGCAGATGATGCGCAAGAGATTCAGTTTTCAAAAGCAGGAGGTTTGACAGTCGCTGGAGTTGTGGAACGAGAAGACGTTGATTGGTACAAGGTTGTACTCGCGAAAGACGACCGGCTTTCGGTGGCAGTTGATGGTGTTCGTCTCAACCACACGCCATTTGATCCTTACATTGATATTGTTGATACCAAAGGATTTGTCGTCGCAGCGAGCGATGATCATCCACTGATGGAGCAGGATGCACTCCTCGCTTTTACGGCTTCGGAGCCAGGAGAATTTTTTGTAAGAGTGCGGGAGAGTGCATACGGTGGAAGTTCTGCATGTAGCTACCTGCTTCACGTTGGTCGCTTCCCAACACCCTCAGTGGCGCTTCCTCCGGGAGCAAATCCAGGATCTGAAGTGGTAGTCAAATGGCTTGGTGATCCATCGGGTGGATTTGAGTCGAAAATAAATATTCCCAGTACCTTTCGTCGTGCTTCTTCAGAAGTGAGCCATATGCTGTCGGTGCACCCTCGCCGAGAAGGTGTCATTGCAGCAGAAGCTGTGCCACTGCGTGTCACAAATCTTCCTATTAGCAAGGAGACGAATGCAAACGACTCACCAAACGGGAATCCAAGTGTTCCTGCTCCGGCTGCCATATGGGGTCAATTCGAAAAAGATGGTGACGTAGACTGGATCAGAATTGAAGCACCAAAAGGATCAAAGTGGTCTGTAAAAGGCTGGGGAAGACGGCTTGGGTCACCAGTTGACATCATGCTGAATGCGTATCGAGATAACGAGAAGCATACGCGTATCACAGGCAACGATGATTCCTCTGGGCCAGATAGTCTTATGAATGTGACGACGCCGGAGGAGGGTTCTTTTCTTATCCACATACGAGATCATCAAAAGCGTAGTGGAGAAATGTTTGTCTGGTGGCTTGAGGTCGAGCCAATAAAACCCTTTGTCAAACTTTCAGTTCCTCCGTCACGTACAAAATCACAAGACGACCTGTTCCCACAGGTTCCAAGAGGAAATCGTACGGCGGTACTCGTTAACGCATCTCGGAGCAATTGTAATACTGATCTCAATGTGCTTGCCGAAGGCTTGCCAGAAGGTGTTACGATTACGAGCCCAACATTTCAAAACGGTGCTCCGGGTGGCTTTGTAGTCTTTGAAGCAAATCAAGAAGCGCCGCTCGACGCGGCAATGGTGGCATATAAAGCCGTAGATGTTGCGACTCCAGATAAGGTTCTTGGAAGGCTTGAGCAAGCAACAGAAATGATTCACGGTAATCCGAATCGTACGCCATGGCGATATAGCCATAGTATCAAAATGCCAGTTGCGGTTGTTCAGGAAATTCCTGTAACCCTTGAGTTGATACAGCCCTCGGTACCACTTGTGAAAAATGGCAAAGCGGAGCTTGTTGTCCGTGTACATAAAGCCGAAGGGTTTCACGGAAAGGTGCGGCTTTATTTCCCCTTCAAGCCGCCAGGGGTAGGTGCCGCATCTGGTGTTGATGTGCCAGCAGACAAGAATGAGGTCATGTTTCCGATTAATGCCACGGGCAGTGCTCCAGTAAAAGATTGGCATGTTGTCGTGGCAGGCACAGTGACGTTCGAAGGAGAAGAGGCAAAGGGCCGTCCATCCATACGAATTTCTTCTCAGCCGGTAAAATTGAGTGTGGCAGAACCATATGTTCAGGTTGCCCTCGACAAAGGAACGGCTGAACAGGGGCAGGACACAACCTTCACAGGTACAGTCACGGTGCCGACTGCCTTTGAGGGTGAAGCAAAGGTTGTGCTATTAGGGTTGCCCGCCAAAACAAAGTCAGAGCCCCTTATGATTACTTCAGGAAGTAAAGAAGTAGAATTTGCAGTCTCAGTTGAAGCCGATGCCCCTGCTGGCCGGCATGCAAATGTTGTCTGTGAAGTTCATGTTCCTCAAGGAGAGGATCAAATTATCCATCGTATGGCTGCAACTGAATTGAGAATAGACAAGCCACTGCCGGTAAAGTCTCAGGCGGCACCAAAGCCAAAGCCTGTAAAGCCAAAAACACAGGAGAAAAAACTTTCTCGTCGTGAGCAATTGAGAATTCAGGCACAGGCGGTGTCAAATTCTGAGCCTGCGAAAGAACTCGAAGGAGTTTCGCAGTGAGTGACAGCGTTTTATGTCAATGCTTGATGAGTCGGCGAATGTTCTCAAAGTACATTTTGCCTATTCTTTTGATGATCGTCACAGGTCCTGTGCTGGCTCAGGAAAAATTGGTTGAGAAAATCGAAGTTTTTCCTCCATCGGTGCAACTCGACTCGTCACGAGATTTTCAGTCAATAGTCGTCCAGGCAACACGCAATGATGGCGTTACTGAAGATGTTACGATTCCTGCCGGAATGGCTTTTAAGCACTCAGAATTCGCAGGTCTTGAAAGAGTTGAAAGTGATGCGGGCACTTCAGTTCGACTCTTACCGAAGCTAGACGGCGACACTGTATTGGTAGTCTCGTATGGTGGGCAGCAGGTTGAACTTCCGGTTCGTGTTCGTTCAGCAGCAACGGAACCTCCACTTTCCTTCCGCATGGATGTCATGCCTGTATTTGCCCGAGCTGGATGCAATATGGGAAGCTGCCATGGGGCTGCTCGTGGAAAAGATGGGTTTCGACTTTCGTTGTTCGGTTTTGACCCGGCTGGTGATTACCATCGGTTGACTCGAGAAATGCCAGGTCGACGTATTAATCTGGCGAATCCTGCCGGTAGCCTCCTTGTAAAAAAAGCAGTGGGTGAGGTTCCTCACACTGGAGGCAAGCGTTTTGAGAAAGATAGTGAGCTTGCAGACCGCCTTATTCGATGGATTACAGCAGGAGCCAAGGATGATCTGAAAGCTGGTAAAGAGATACCGAAATTACTTGCAGTTGATCTGTATCCACCGACAAGCCTGCTTGAAGGTGACCACGCAACTCAGCAGTTAGTAGCAGTGGCCCGATTTTCAGACGGTACTGACAGAGATGTAACAGATCTTGTCTGGTACGGATCAAACAACGACTCGTCGGTTGCGATTAATGCGTCAGGAAATGCCGCGAGTGGGCAGCGAGGTGAGTCGTTTGTTATGGCCCGATACGACACCATAACGGTCGGAGTACCCATAGTAGTTATTCCAGAAAAAATTACGTTCTCATTTCCTGAAACAGAAGGCAACACATGGGTCGATGACTTGGTTGATAACAAGTTGAAGAGTCTTCGTATTGCACCTTCAGAAGTGTGTAACGATGAAACGTTTTTGCGTCGAGTAACTATCGATCTAATTGGGCTTCTTCCAACCAACGAAGAAAGAGACACGTTTCTCGCCGATCAAGCTCCAGATAAAAGATCAAAGTACGTTGAGCAATTGCTCAACCGAAAAGAGTTTGTTGACCTTTGGGTCATGAAATGGGCAGAAATTCTGCAAATTCGTTCCATCAACAATATTGTGGACAAGAAGGGTGCATTGCTTTACCACCAATGGCTTGACCGTCGTATTGCTTCAAATCAGCCCATTGATGACATGGTGCGAGATCTGATATCAGCTTCTGGTGGTACCTTTGAAAATCCACCTACTAATTATTATCAAGCTGAACGGGACACTCTGAAGCTGACAGAAAATGTTGCACAAGCCTTTTTGGGAATGCGGATTCAGTGCGCTCAGTGTCACAATCACCCATTCGATCGATGGACAATGGATGACTATTACGGATTTGCTGCCTTCTTTGCGCAGATAGGACGAAAAAAGGCGGAGGATCCACGGGAGTTCATTATCTACAACTCTGCTGGCGGTGGGATGAAGCACCCTGTGTCTGGTCAGACGGTTGCACCAAAATTCTTGGGTGGAGAGGGAGCAAAAGTTGTCGGGCAGGATCGACGTGAAGTTGTCGCAGAGTGGATTACATCACCAGAAAACCCATTTTTTTCAAAACGGGTTGCGAATCTTGTGTGGACGCATTTCCTTGGTAGAGGGATCGTTCATGAGCCAGATGATTTTCGTGTCAGTAACCCACCGGTGAATGGGCCATTGCTTGATGCTCTGGCAAACCGTCTTGTTGAGTCAAAGTGGGATTTCAGAACGCTGGTCAGGGAGATAGTCAACTCAAAGACCTATCAGCGAGAGTGTGACACGAATGAGACAAATCTTCTGGATAACTCGAACTTTTCACATTCGGCAGTTCGTCGGATACGGGCTGAAGTGCTCCTTGATATTCTAGCTCAGGTCACGGAGACTAAAAACAAATTCCCTGGTCTGCCAGAAGGTGCGAGAGCTGTTCAAGTGGCTGATGGTCGCACATCAACATACTTTCTTACAACGTTTGGCAGAGCAACTCGAGAAAATGTTTGTTCTTGTGCAGTAAGTATGGATCCGAGCTTGTCGCAAGCGCTCCATTTACTGAACGGTGAGGTTGGTAATAAGCGAATTCAGCAGGGTGGTGTTATAAGTCGTTGGGTTGAAGAAGAACGACCTGACACCGAAATTATCGATAAACTCTTTGTTCGGTGTTACGGAAGGCTTCCACAAGAAAAGGAACGCATAGAAACACTCGCGACGCTGCAAGGCGGCACTAAGCACCAGCAAGCCCTTGAAGATATTTTCTGGGCACTACTCAATTCACCTGAATTCATATTCAACCATTAGTTTAAATCGATCGAGAGTTTAAATCGTTCGAGTCTTCGCCATGAATATAGGATACAAGAAACTTTGGTAGAGACAGTAAAGCAATGATAAGAATTACACCACAGAAGCCATCCAGAACGGTAACGCTGCAGAGCGGTATCACGTTGCTGTGTACGCTGTCATTTTTTTCAACAGTGGTGACTGCGACTGAAAAGCCACCAACATATGAAGATCATGTGCTGCCAGTTTTCCGAGAGAAGTGCTGTAGTTGCCACAATGCGGATAGAAAAGCTGGTGGGCTCGATCTAACGAGTTATCAGCAAATGATGGCTGGTGGTAATTCAGGCGATGTTGTAGCTGGTGGTGATCCTGATGGCTCCTACCTTTGGCAGGTTGTGAGTCACGAATCAGAGCCAACAATGCCACCTGACGCCGATCGCATTCCGGACGTTATGTTGAATGTTGTTAAGGAATGGATATTGGGCGGAATTATTGAACGCGACGGTGCGAAACCGGTTGCTCAGAAAGCAGGTTCTTCACTTGCTCTTGATTCAGGTGCGTTGGTGAAACCGAGTGGCCCACCCGTAATGCCACCTCGACTGTCTCTGGAACCAGAATTTTCTGGACTCCGACCAACAACGATTCGTGCACTCGATGCATCTCCTCACGGAGATTTAGTGGCGGTCGGAAGTAGTAAGCAGGTTTTATTATTTCAGCCGAAAACATGTGAATGTATTGGTGTTCTACCGTTCCCCGAAGGTGAATGTACGAACATTCGATTCTCTCGGAGTGCAAAACTCCTTCTTGCGGGTGGTGGTGTTGCAGCAAAAAGTGGTTGCGTGGTGATCTGGGATGTTGCGAGTGCTCAGCGAGTTATGGAGCTGGGAGAGGAGTACGACGAGGTGTTGGCTGCCGATATTTCTGCTGACCAACGTCTTGTCGCTCTGGGTGGAGCAGCAAAAGTGGTGCGTCTTCTCCAGACAGTAGATGGGTCTGTTGAAAGTGAGATCACAAAGCATACGGATTGGATAACAAGTGTGGCCTTTTCACCAGACAGTGTGTTACTTGCTACAGGCGATCGGGCAGGCAATTTGTTTTTGTGGGAATCATTCGGTGCTCGCCATTGGGGAGATCTAAAAGGTCAAAAAGCCGGTGTCACAGCAATCGATTGGCGAGCAGATGGTGTTGTTCTGGCAACAGCATCCGAGGATGGCACAATTCATCTTTGGGAAGCTGACACTGCTAAGAAAATAAAATCATGGTCAGCTCATGGTGGAGGAGCAACAGACGTACGATGGTTGAGTGATGGGCGCCTTGTCTCAACCGGTCGGGATCACAAAGTGAAAGTGTGGAAGTCTGACGGCAGCCTTGAAAGTGAACTTGGCACACTCTCGGATATTGGTACAAAAGTAGCAATTACATCTGGAAAACCGCTTGCCATTGCGGGTGACTGGTCAGGACAGATTTCTGTCTACGACGTTACGAAGCCTTCAAAGGTAGGCGGAATCAATTCCAACCCGATGCCACTTTCCAGGCAAGTAAATCTTGCCGAGAAGGCGACTGCGGAAGCGGAAAAAGCTGCTGAAGATATTCGGTTAGCAAAAGTCAAGGCAGCCAAAATTGAAGCAAATTTTGTAAGTCAGCTTTCGGCAGCAAACAAAAGTCTTGGTGTTGCCGGGTCTGAACAGAAGAGTAAAAATGTAGAACTTGAAGCAACGGCTGTCCGAGTCAAAGCAGCAGAGGATCGTCTAGGCGTAACAAAAATTAAGGCAAAGAAAGCCCAGGAAATAGTCAGGTCTCTCGAGGAGATAAAAGAACAGGCGAGTGGAAATCCTGAAAAAGAAGTCGCCAATGAGATCTTTACAGCAGCAAACAAAACCTTAGTCGAAACAAATGCGTCTGTCGGACTTGCGGAGCAGGGTCTTCAGGAATCACAGGCAGAATATGCGGCTGTACTGAAAGAAAAGGAGTCGGTAGTAAAAAATCTTGCCGATCTGACCTCTCGAGCCAGCCAACTGAATGAGCAAGTTGAAAAGGCAGTTGCTAATCGAAAATCTATCGATGAGAAACTTATGGCCGCTGTAAAAAAATATCAATCCTCTCATGAAAAGCTTAAAAAATGGCAGGATGAACTTGTGTTTTCTCAGGCTGCCACTTCTAAGTCTGAGTGAGGAAATACTACTCGCCTGCCTACAAGTCTTCTTGGAAGTGCAGAATCTTTTTGTGTGAATGTCTATTCTTAGGGCTCAAAGATAGTTTTGCTATGCATTACAGTCGGCACGCATGTTTCCAAAGTGCCCTATCAGTCAATTGCCGTAGAAGGTTTCTGGTTGTTTGGAAGAGCGCCTTGCAGAATACCTCCAATCGGAGATCTCAATGA
>JABHNP010000164.1 GCA_018694455.1 Planctomycetaceae bacterium
CCCATTTTTATTGATGGGGTTCGTCCTCGGCCGATGTATGTTGACTACAAAGATCTTGAACTCATCGGCAAGATGGTGAACAGGCAGGCCAAAATTATTGGCCGTCGAAAAACTGGTTGCACTGCTGTCAGTCAGCATGCCGTTACACAAGCAATTAAGCGTGCCCGGTTTATGGCTCTTCTGCCCTACGTTGCTGATTGAGACGGCAGGTTTACATGACAGGCGAATCCACCTCCAGTTTGTGGTTCAAGTGTCGCCGTATAGTGGAGTTTCGCGACACAGATGCGGCTGGCATCGCACATTTTTCGGCATTTTTTTTCTGGATGGAGTCGGCTGAACATGAGTTTCTCCGGGAACTTGGATTACGAGTTGTTGATACCAGTCCAAAAGATGCAGCATCGCTTCTTCGTGAGTTGCCGCCCGGTGAGGAAAACTCACAAGGCATAGAAGTCAGTTGGCCTCGAGTTTCGGTGTCTGCTGACTACAAAGCCGCTGTTCGGTTTGGTGATAAGCTTGATGTTTTTATAGCTGTCGGCAAACGAGGGGTGAGTAGCCTTTCATATCAGTTCCGTTTTGAGAAGTCGGGATGTCTTGTGGCGACAGGAACAGTTGTCGTCGTAAGGTGCCTTATGCGCCACGGTCGGAAGCCTTTGCCAGTGAAAATTCCTGCAGATATTCTCGAGCAGATGAAGTCCTATCAACTGCCAGATAGTGACGAGTAGGAATTGTCTAGCAACTATTGAGTCGGGGGTTCATTTTCATGCTTGAAGCACGATCATTATCAAAGTCATTTCCAACCCCATCTGGCTCGCTGAGCGTTTTGTCTGACGTCAATCTTTCGGTCGCTGGACGAGAACGGGTTGTTGTCATGGGCCCAAGTGGTTCTGGTAAAAGTACGCTCTTAGCGATTTTAGGGGGGCTCGAAGAACCTACTTCAGGCAATGTGCAACTCGATGAAGTGAATCCGTACGCATTGAGCAGGACTCGACGAGCGAGGTTTCGGAATCAACAGGTAGGCTTTGTTTTCCAAGATCATTGCCTCCTCGAATCTTGTACGGCACTCGATAATGTTTTAGTACCAGCATTAGCAGGAGGGCGAGTCGATGATTCTCTTGTGCAGCGAGGACGATTTCTACTCGATCGCGTAGGATTAGGAAACAGATTCAGTCATCTTCCGGCTGAACTTTCTGGTGGAGAGCGTCAGAGGGTTGCGGTAGCTCGCGCTCTTTTGTTGCGGCCGACCATGTTGCTTGCAGATGAGCCCACGGGTCAACTTGATTCGATCTCAGCAGCATATGTCATTGATCTCCTTACAGAGCTTGTTGATGAAGCGGGCAGTTTGCTTTGCTTAGTCACCCATGATGAATCCATTGCAGAACGTGTTTATGGATGTCCACAAGGACGTCGTGTGCATTTATTTGATGGCCGCCTGGTAGCATGAAGAATCCTTTTCGCAGTTATCGCCGACCGGTTCGCTCAGCCTGTGGGTTGGCGGGTAGGTGTGTCCGTCAATGGTTTCCGCAGTTGATGGCTCTTGCTGTAACAGCCGCTGTAATCAGTGTGATAATTAGCGGAAGCTTGGGGGTGGGGGATGGGATACAGAGTGGGCTTCAACGCATGGCGAGTCAGCGATTAGGCGGCATTGTTGGTGCAGTAGTTGGGCAAGAACCTTTTCAGAAAGAATTTCTACAAAAGCTGTCCTCGTCGTTGCGGAAAGAAGTGGCTTCTGGCTGCGGTGCAAATCTTGTTCCGGTGATTTTCACAAAAATTACCGTAGAGCGGCCGATGCGCAGCGGCCAGTCACGAGCCTCCACGGGAGCAACATTACTCGGATGCAATCAACCATCGAAACTTGACTTTGATATCCCAACAACAGCTAGTAAAGGGGTTCAATTAAGCCAGCGGTTGGTGGATTTACTTGACGTACAGGTCGGAGATTCAGTTATCCTACGTGTTACTGAACGGTCGGTCGTACCTTCGGATCTGCCACTCGGGCGTCGGCAAGGTTCTAGCCGTAGTCGTCGAGTTGTGCTTAGTGGAATCCTTCCATCAGGAAGCGTTGGGGATTTTTCCATTTCGGTAACAGAGCCACCTGCGGGTGTCGCGTTAGTCTCATTATCTCTTGCGGAACAACTTCTTGACTGGCCCGA
>JABHNP010000406.1 GCA_018694455.1 Planctomycetaceae bacterium
GCTTTTTTCCTTAATACTGCCTTAGAAACCAGGAAACAAATATCAGCTTCGGTTTCTTCTGGATTCCCGAAGACTGTAACGAACGGCCATCAACACGTCTCATATCAAACAACTTTTCTTTTATAGACCCTCGTTTGATGCTTGATATTGACCAAACTGCAAAGCCCCTTATATTCATCCATTCAAGATTCGTTCACACTCAGAGAACTTCTACAATCTTGTAAAAGTGCTGTCGCTCCGCCAGTTCTTGGCGTTGAGCGTCATTCAACAGGATATGTGACAGTGTCGCCATAACTTTCTTGTTATGGCGAATTGATACTTCATTCAGGAACTTGCATGCTTAATTTTTTTCGTCTTCAGTCCGGATCCCTTAAAAACGACTTTCTTTCGGGTGTCACTGTGTCACTAGCTCTGGTGCCTGAAGCGATCGCCTTTGCATTTGTTGCCGGAGTTTCACCTCTGATTGGCTTGTACTCTGCATTTTTCATTGGCTTGATAACGGCTGTTTTTGGAGGCCGACCAGGAATGATTTCTGGTGCTACAGGTGCTATGGCTGTTGTTGTTGTTTCACTAGTCTCCATGCATGGCATCGAATACCTTTTCCCTACAGTGATCCTCTGTGGTCTTCTACAAATTGCCATTGGGCTTGGTCGACTCGGAAAACTCATTCGTATGGTTCCTCATTCCGTCATGCTGGGATTCGTCAACGGTTTAGCAATCGTCATTGGCCTTGCGCAGGTGAATAGTTTCCAAACGATTCGAGATGGGAAACTGGGCTTTGTCCAAGGAACACAGCTTTGGTTGATGCTTGGTTTAGTGGGCTTAACAATGGCGATCATCTGGCTTCTTCCGAAATTAACTCGGGCAGTACCAGCTTCGTTAGTTGCAATTTTAAGTGTTACGCTGATTGCATTCGTAATGAATTCTGATGCACCTTCTGAAATGAATGTCGTTGCGACTGTCGGTGACATGTTGAAAACGAATTCAATTGCTGCCAGTCATGCTACTCCTGAAGCTACGGCTAAAAATAATACCGTTACTCAAAACGAGGGTGCACCTGCACAACAACCAGAGCAACAGCTTAGTCAATCTGAAGCGACAGATTCACCAGTGAATACTAGTGGGATAAGCGGTGGACTTCCTCAGCTATTTTTTTTCGAGTACTCAATGGTGCCGCTCAACTGGAAGACTTTGTCTATCATCTTTCCATTTGCAATCGTCTTATGTGGTGTTGGCCTGATTGAATCGTTAATGACACTGACTCTTGTTGATGAAATTACTGAAACACGCGGTAAAGGAAACCGTGAATGCATTGGGCAGGGCGCGGCAAATCTGGTCTGTGGCTTATTCGGAGGAATGGGAGGCTGCGCCATGATTGGGCAATCCTTAATCAACGTCAATTCTGGTGGACGTGGACGGCTTTCAGGAATAACAGCAGCCGTCTGCCTGTTGCTCTTTGTGTTATTTCTAGCACCACTCATCGAACAAATTCCAATGGCAGCTCTTGTCGGCGTGATGTTTATGGTGGTCATAGGGACATTTGAATGGGCATCCCTGAAGATGTTTCATCGTATGCCGGCAAGCGATATGATGGTCATGGTTCTGGTCGCAGGCTACACCGTATTCATGCATGACTTGGCAACTGCTGTCATTTTAGGTGTTATTGTTTCTGCACTGGTCTTTGCCTGGCAGCATGCAACACATATGGGTGCTGATATAAAATTTAATGAGTTTGGTAGCAAAATTTATCAGTTTCACGGCCCACTTTTTTTTGCATCTGTCTCATCCTTTAAAGAGATGCTCAACCCAGCCGCTGATCCTGATGATGTCGTATTAGATTTTTACTATTCACGGGTCTATGACCAGTCCGGACTCGAAGCAATTCATTCAATGGCTGGAAAATATGAAACTCTTGGTAAACGGCTTCACATTACACACCTTAGCCCAGAGTGCCGATCACTTCTTGCTAAAGCCGGCGACTTAGTTGAGATCAATATTTCTGAGGACCCACAATATCACGTCGCAACTGATCGATTAGCATAAGTAAGATAATAATACGCCGTGGAAAACAGCGCGTCACACAATACGCTGGTTCTATGAAACAACCGAAGACACAACTAAGATTTTTCTTGGAAAGCGTTTACCATTCTGTAATGTGCCTGCGCGTCTTCGCAAAATAGCGAATCGAGTCTGAACAGGCATCAAGTTGCTCGACCGCCCTGCACTTGATATCGATGAGTATTGCTTCCTGATTCGTATCTATGTCGTCTGTCTCACTAAGTTTTCTGATTGCATAGTGATACTCAAATGAGGCAACAAATATTTCATGGTCATTCATAACATTTCCTCGTTTGTGTTATTCTTATTTTAAAATTTCCTAATACGGAAGAGCCTTCGTTTAATTTTCCTGATAAAATCTGGTTTTGAGGCCGCGAATCGAAAATTCATATTTTTCAGGAATCCTGATTCACCATGTGCCTTTATTTTGACATAACCGATTTGTTAAAGCACGCAAGAAAGAATGGTACTGTCTCTGGTATCCAGCGAGTACAAATTCGAGTTCTTCAACATCTTGCTGCTCAAACGCAACCGCAAGAGATACTGTGTGCCTATCACATTGGTAGATTCCGCAGGGTTCGGATCTGCAGAGCACAGGATCTGTTTATTGATAAAACATATGATGCCAAACAAATGCTCGTTCGACTCGGTCTTGAAAATCAAAATACTGCATTCACTACACAAGAGCTCTATGACGATTTAGCAAATTATAAAAATAAATCACTTAAACGTGCCTTACGGAAAGTAAAACTCCTAATTCTTGGGAAGCTGCGACCTGATTGTGCGAGATCACAAATGGGCCTTGGTCCGCTATCAGAACAAAACAACTCTCAATTAAAAACAATCGAAACATGGCCTCACAAAAAGATTCAAAAAAATGATCATGTTGTGATGATCGGAACCAACTGGAACATTTCAGCAGTTGAAACCCTTGCAAAAAAACACTTTCGCCGTGGGGGAAAAGTATCACAGGTCATCTATGACCTTATCCCATATCGTTATCCTGAATTCTGTGTTGAAAGTTTAGCAAAAAAGTTTTCAACTTTCTTAGATCGTTCACCGTCATTTGTATCTCAGTATATCTGCATCTCTGAAGCAACAAGAATTGATCTTCAAAAGTACCTTACTGAAACTGGAAATGATAAACCCACAATAAGTTGGCCACTCGCGCATGAATTTGAGGGTTATGGTCGAAATGAAATTTCTAGCCAATCCTCTGATTCACCAATATTCAAAAAAATTTCAAAGCCATTTGTTCTCTGCGTTGGAACTATTGAAGTGCGTAAAAATGGTGCCATGCTGCTTGCAGTTTGGCAACAACTTCAAAAAGAGCTTGGAGACAAAACTCCTCAACTTGTTTTTGCTGGCAAATACGGCTGGAAAATACTACCTTTCCAAGAGCGTTTGCGATCTGACCCAGCCCTGCAACGCAGGGTAACTGTTGTGGACCGAGTGAAAGATGACGACCTTGCGGAACTTTATAAACAGTGCCTCTTTTCCGTATTCCCAAGTCTTGTGGAAGGCTGGGGACTGCCCGTCGGAGAAGCGGCATGGTTTGGAAAATTCAGTATTGTTTCTTCGTCCTCTTCAATACCAGAAGTATGTGGAAATCTTGTCGACTATATTGAACCAAACAATATTGATGAGTGGGTGCAAGCAATAAAAAGAACCGTCTTGGCTGACCAGTGTCGCCAGCAACGAGAGAAAATAATTTGTCGGTCACCGCTACGGCTCTGGAAAGACGTTGCTGCTGATTTAAAACAAATTCTAGATAACTAAAGCTTCGCTTCACACCTGTTTTTTTAGCAAAATAGCAATTCGAATATATTGCAAAAGATCAATTCATATTCACTTCTGACAAATGTTAATTCTGATTTAAATTTTTCTACTCAACATTATAAACAAGTGACTGAAATCACAGAAGTGTTTGGTATTCTGCGATTGAGTCTTGCCAAGACTAGAGGGGTCTATCCAATAGTGAAGTTGTCAGACCAATCGTGCTCTACTCATTTAAGGATGATTTTTTCAAAAAACAATTCGTGTTGTTTTCATTCGTATAAAGTCTTAAAAATATTCCAAAGGCTTAAATCTTTGAAATCAGCTACCCACGAGCAGGTTTCGCAGCCTGCTTAAACGATTCTCCTCGTGACTGTGCAAGCTCAAATTGTTTCTGTCGCTCAGCAAACCGTGTTTTTTGTTCACGAGAGGTCTGATCGTAGCACCGCAGACAACTTACCCCCTCTTGGAAAAACTCTGACTGCTTATCGGACGCACTAAGTGGAAAGCGACATGCTCGACAAAGTTCATAATCTGCTAAGTCGAGACCATGACCCACGGCTACACGCTGATCAAAAACAAAGCATTCACCTTCCCAGAGACTTTCATCTTGAGGAACTTCTTCGAGATACTTCAGAATGCCTCCCTCAAGGTGATATACCTCCTTTACTCCAGCTTGTTTCAGAAACGCTGTCGATTTTTCACATCTGATTCCACCGGTACAGAACATTGCAACCCGTGGCTCTCCATCGACATCAATATTTTTCTCAAGCCATGATGGCAGCTCGCGAAATGAGTCAAGCCCCGGTTCCAACGCACCCTTAAACGTACCGATCTCTGTTTCATAATGATTGCGGGCATCAATCACGATAACATCTGGGTCACTGATGAGTGCATTCCAGTCTGCTGGTTTTACGTACGTTCCCACTAGTTCATTCGGGTCAATATCTGACACACCCATTGTCACAATTTCTTTTTTCAATCGGACGCGCAATTTATGAAATGGCTGTTCCTCAGCAAATGACTCTTTCCACCTCATGTCTGAAAAACGAGCATCTTGACGAATCATTTCAAGAACTCGTAGCACACCCTCGCGAGGGCCGGCGATGGTCGAATTGATCCCCTCACTCGCTAGGAGCACAATGCCAAAAACATCATTGCTCCGACACCATGACTCTATCTCATATTGCAATGAGGTAAGGTCGTTCAGCCTGACGAACTTATAAAACGCAACTACTAAAAGCCGATCCAATGTTCTGTCCTCATTGTTACCAACCACTTTTAACAGTGCGAATGGCTACCAAGACAACCTGATGGCCTACTCATACGATCTTTCAAGCCAAAGAACTATTTATGGGATGCTCCAAAGTAATCTCCATCTTAATTGAATTCAGCCCCACCGCAAAGAAGACTCTTGCAAATACACCTAGCCTGCGCCGACACAGACTTTTACTCAGCTGACTCCCGAGTATCGCGGCTTTATTAAAAATCAGTACTTTGCCATATCCAACCTCATGCGATACCCTTAAGCATTCTTTGTATCTCTAAGCATCTCCTTGTCCTCTTAGGTTTAAGCAATGACTTCTGTACGCTCTTTTTCATCCATCGCCCTGCTTTTTCTCTTTACAACTGGTTCCGTCTTCGGCAAAGAGGCGATCATTGAAGACGCCACTCTCATAACAACTACCCCTGCTCACCGAATGGCTGAAAATAACAAGAGGCGAGGACCTTGGTGGAAAGATCGCCATGAGGAAAAACTTGCTCTTGCCAAACAAGGCGGCTGGGAACTTGTCTTTCTCGGAGATTCAATAACACACGGCTGGGAACGAAATGGAAAATCAACTTGGGATAAGTATTATGGTGCCAGAAAAGCAATTAATCTCGGATTTGGTGGAGACCGGACTGAACATGTTCTATGGCGACTCGAACACGGTGAGTTTGATGGGTACAAACCACGCGTCGTTGTCATCATGATCGGAACAAACAACACTGGCCATGACATGCATCCTCCAGAGGCTATCGCTGCTGGAATTGAAAAGATTGTTACTACAATCAAAAACAAATCCCCTGATACAAAAATTATTTTGCTGGGGATATTTCCACGCGGAGCTACAACGGATGATCCAAAGCGGGTAAACAATGACAAAACAAATAGTCTCATTCGTAAAATTGCTGATGGCAAACAAATTGTGTTTCTGAACATCAACAATAACTTTTTAACTGAAAATGGTGAACTTACCAAAGAGATAATGCCCGACTTACTTCACCCAAAAGAAACGGGCTATGCCATCTGGGCTGAGGCTATAGAGCCTACGCTGGCACGACTTTATGACATGAAATAAATTCCTCATGGATAACGCTCGGATCGAAGCTCGAATGGTCTGGGTTCGATAGCTCAGCGTAGAAAAACTTCTACTTAGGTATTTGAACGGGACTACTTCGAGCCCCAAGAGGGAAGGCCCAGTTCTTCTCTTCGTCGTTTCATTGTAGAAAAATACTCACCGAATTTCGCTCGTTGCTCTGGTGTTGTTCGATCAAGCATTTTTTTTCGCCAGGCATTACGCTCATCTTCTGAACGATTTTTCATCCACGGAGGTCCTTCTTTCTCACCATTATTTTTTGTAGCAGCCGAAGTTTTTGAAGAGTCTGCATCTGGCTTTTTTTTCGACCAACCTATGGCACCCATCACACTCTTGCCTGCCTCAAATGCCTGTCGCATAAACTCCATTTGACGGATTTGATTGTCGAGATAGGCCTCTCTTTCAGATTGAGGCAATTCAAAGTAGTTATTTACTGTTGCTTCCATTGATTCCATCATCATTTTACGACCGGGTTGCATTGCTTCTGATCTCAGGTCCTCTGGCAATGCAGCAACCTTTGTCATGACAGTCGTAATTGCTGCAACACGCTCAACTGCATCCGAGGCACTCGAAGGGCCCTGTGACGGCTTAAATTTCTTTGCTAAATCCTGCTGGAGATTTTTAATTTCAGTGACGCGGGGATCTTCGGCAGTGCCAAACATGCCAAGTGACCAACTTACGGTCACGACAGCAACGACACATGCTGTTCCACCGACAATCCATCGGAAACGACTCGTGCTCTTTGCCTTCTCTTGTATTTTTTTTATTTTCTTCATATTTCAATTGAATCGTAGAGGATTGTTTGAGTGTCTACCACTCGCTGTCAGCATGAGCCTGGAACACTTATGATCGAATCTGTTTAGAAATTCGAGAGGGCAAATAGCCTTAGAACCGTTCTCTTTATTTTACCAGACACATTATCTTTTCGCTGCCTCTTGATCTAAAATGATAAGTATTCATTCACGCGTGCCGTAACGCCAAGGATCACCGGGCTGGGAGTTGACGTTGCCGAGCGCAGCGAGCCCACCCGCGTTTTCCCGCTCTGATGCATCCGTTTGTTCTACTGACAATGTTCGTCAGGTAGCGGCAATGCTTAGCTAACTTGTCGGACGGCAAAGGCTTCACCTGGCAATTACTCTTTTGCTGTGTAGAAATTTTCTACCGCAGAGGCGGTCATCGTACCGAGAGTGATATAGCCGTCAGAGCTGTAGTGGACCCCATCCCCCAGGGGCAACTCGCCAGGATAGAGCGTGACGACATTGGAAAGCTCCCGGCCTGCCCGGTTCTGGGCTGAGATGACGGTTGCCATGTACCGTCATGCTTTTTCTTTTGGCGTTGCCTCTTTGAGCAAGCCATTGTCGTCGATGTAGGACAGAACCGCTTCCAGCGCATCCGCGCCTCTTGCGGAAGCTTGGGCTGCCAACCTTTAAGCCTCGCGTCTCTGATCCTTACCGATGATAGACAGAAACCTTGCGAATAACTCCTCGTCCGTCGCATAGTTTGGAATGAAGGTCGGCAAATCCGAAACGCCAAGGTCTGCGCTCAAATCCGAAACGAGCTGTGTGAAATTGTCATAATACTCTTCCGCCAGCGCTTTCTTCCCATCATCCCGGGCTTGCTTCCAGACGAAGCCGCAAAACTCCGGGTTCGAAATTCGCTTCGCTTCAGCCACCGCACTCATCAAGTCCTTATACAAGGACCCCTTCCACCCATCCTTGCTGCGCTCGGCCCGCTCGAAGGACCAGTTCTTTTCGAAGGCGGATATTCCCGTCGACCCACGAGAAACCTTGATGATACCGATGGTGTCGTCCGGCCAGAAATCGGCAAGCTGATGCGCGAACGACACGCCCGGTCCGAACTTATTGTGCGGCACCATGTATTCCCATCGCCCGTTCGCTTTCATCCAATTCGCCGCTTCCATTTGCATCGTATTTCTTCAGAACCGCCTCTCGTATCTTCTCGCATCTCGAATTATTTTCTTGAGCCAAAAGCGCAGTTGAAGAAAACACGACAGCGAGAGCAATGCTCACTTTAGCTTTCATGAAAGTATCTTCCATGTGTTCTAAATTCCTTGTTTTGTATGACTAGTGGTTTCACGAGTGGTATATTCAACGTTCTGGATACTCGAAAATTTTGAAAGAACGGAAAAAGGAAGATGAACATGCCTTCACGCTGCCCAGTCGTTGGGCCAGTTGCTCCTTCCAAAGCTCGTCATACCGCGGCAGGTTCGCTATCGAATGCCGATTGGTGGCCAGACCAACTGAATCTACGAATACTGAAAGCACATGCTGGAGCAGCTCCACCACTCGGGTTCGACTTTAAGTACACAGCAGCGTTTAATGAACTTGACTTTCAAGCACTCAAAAATGATCTGCAGACAGTTATGACGACTTCGCAGGAATGGTGGCCAGCCGACTATGGTCACTACGGACCACTTTTTATCCGTATGGCTTGGCATAGTGCCGGGACGTATCGGACGGCTGATGGACGCGGCGGTGCAGGTGCTGGTACACAACGGTTTGCGCCCCTCAATAGTTGGCCAGACAATACAAACCTTGATAAAGCTCGTCGCCTGCTGTGGCCCATCAAACAGCAGTACGGTAAAAAAATATCATGGGCTGATCTGATGATCCTTGCTGCAAATGTTGCCCTTGAGTCAATGGGATTCAAAACCTTTGGTTTTGCCGGCGGTCGTGAAGATGCATGGGAGCCACCAGAAGATATCTATTGGGGGCCAGAGAGTGAGTGGCTTGGTGATAATCGGTACAGCGGTGAACGGCAACTTCAGAATCCTCTTGCCGCAGTACAGATGGGACTTATCTACGTCAACCCAGAAGGTCCAAACGGAAAACCAGATCCTCTTGCAGCAGCAATCGACATTCGAGAGACCTTCTATCGAATGGCAATGAATGACGAAGAAACGGTTGCATTAATTGCGGGCGGTCATACTTTTGGAAAGTCACACGGTGCCGCACCCGCTGATCACCTCGGACCACCACCAGAAGGTGCGGCAATTGAAGAGCAGGGACTTGGGTGGAAAAATAGTTTTGGTTCAGGTAACGCCGGTGACACAATTACAAGTGGGCTTGAAGGTGCATGGACCTCAACGCCAGCTCGTTGGTCGCATGGATATTTCCAAAACCTTTTTCAATACGAATGGGAGTTAACAAAAAGCCCTGCAGGTGCTTGGCAGTGGACACCCAAGGAAACGTCGGCACAGAACACAGTGCCTGATGCACATGATCCCAAGCGTTCTCATGCACCCATGATGTTTACAACAGATTTGGCTCTACGATTTGATCCCGATTACGAAGTGATTTCTCGCCGTTTTCTTGAAAATCCAACTGTATTTAGTGATGCGTTTGCAAAAGCCTGGTACAAACTGACTCACCGGGATATGGGGCCTGTAACTCGGCTACTTGGACCGGAGGTTCCTGAAGCCCAACTCTGGCAAGATCCTGTGCCCAGTGTTGGTTATGAAATAATTGATCAACACGATATTTCCATGCTGAAGCAACATATTCTGTCTTCAGACACATCCGTTGCTGATCTTGTAAGCACGGCATGGGCGGCCGCATCTACATTTCGTGGGAGCGACAAACGGGGCGGTGCAAACGGTGCACGCATTCGACTCTCACCACAAAAAGATTGGGAAGTAAATGAACCAACTCGATTAGCAAAGGTTCTTACTACTCTTGAAGATATCCAGCAGAAATTTAACACCACAGCACACAATAAGAAGCAGGTCTCACTCGCGGATCTGATTGTTCTTGGCGGCTGTGTAGCAATTGAAGAAGCCGCTCGCCGAGCTGGACACGAAGCCTCGGTTTCCTTTCATCCTGGACGGACTGATGCAACTGATGAAATGACTGATATCGGGTCCTTCGCTGTACTCGAACCAACGACGGATGGGTTTCGTAATTATGTTGCCGACCATATCGATCGTCCTACTGAGGAACTCTTGCTGGACAAAGCCGACCTTTTGACGCTCACTGTGAAAGAAATGACAGTGCTTGTCGGGGGGCTTCGAGTTCTCGGGGTGAATAGTACCGCAGGTGATCAAGCTCAACTTGGCGTTTTCACAAAGCGTCGTGAAACCTTATCGAACGATTTTTTCATCACCTTGCTGTGTCCGGATATTACATGGCAGAAAACCCCCGAATGTGAAAATATTTTCGAAGGACTCAACTGTGTGACTGACACTGTTAAGTGGACAGCAACGCGTGTCGATTTGATCTTCGGTTCAAACGCGCAATTACGTGCAATCTGCGAAGTCTATGCCAGTGAAGATGGCCAGCAACAGTTTCTCAATGATTTTA
>JABHNP010000315.1 GCA_018694455.1 Planctomycetaceae bacterium
ACCCCACAAGGTGACGGAACTGGCTTCAGGTGTCAGTCGACTCCCACCACATTCGCTACACGGCACCTCACCCATGACAGCATCGACCTTCCGTCGCACCGCAGCGACCATTCGTGATGCATCTTCGCAGGCAGCCTCAAGGCCCTTGAACTGAAACGAAAACCATGGGCCTCGCCCCGGTGTACCACGCGGGCGTTTGACATCAATCCATTTTTCACCCGTTCCCTCAAAAAGAACCCGCTGCTGGAGCCCAGAAAGTTCATTCAGCGGAACATCACCCGGTAATCCAGCGGTTGTACAAAGCGCTGAAAGCATTGTCTTACTAAGCGGTTGATTAATATCAGGCCACAAATCAAGTGCTCCATCAAGTAATGACAACGACGCATCGCGAACAAGCGACTGGTGTTCAACACCTGTCCGTGTGCCAAGACCATCACAGACCGCACACCAACCGAGCGGGCTGTTAAATGAAAACTCTCTCGGCTCAAGCGGCCGAAACCCCTGGCCACACTCTGGGCAGGCAAGAAAACGACTATGAATATCAATCGGCCAGTCTGGTTCTTCCAAAGGGTTGCCGTGCCCATCATCAACCGCACGTGCCACAAAAAGCGTTCCGTTTCCTGCTTCAAAGGCAGCTTCAACACTCTGGGCAATGCGGCTGCGTTCTTCAGGATTCGAAGTGATTCGATCAATCACGAGTTCGAGCCGATGTTTCTTTTTGCGATCAAGAGGAGGGTTCTCATCAAGACGATAGGTTGTCCCGTCAATTCTCAGTCGTACGTACCCAGCAGCCTTGAGCCCAGCAAGAAAACTCTCCGGAGTCTGCCCGATCTTGAGTTCAACTGGAGCCAGCAACAGCATTCGTGTTCCTTCTGGAATATTTAGAATGCGATCGACGGACTCATCGACGCTTTGTGCACCAACAGGCACGCCACATTCCGGGCAGTGCATGACACCAAGCCGAGCCCCAAGCACACGGAAAAAGTCATACATCTCGGTCAAGGTGCCAACAGTCGATCGTGGCGTACTACCAGTTGAGCGTTGTTCAATGGCAACGGCTGGAGCCAAACCCTCAATGCGCTCAAAGATCGGCTTTGGTACCTGGCCAACAAACTGCCGAGCATACGGCGAGAGACTCTCGACATACCGGCGCTGACCCTCAGCGTATAACGTGTCAAACGCAAGCGATGTCTTCCCGGAACCACTCGGACCGCAGCACACAGTGATTGCCCCTCTCGGAAGATCAGCATCTACATGTTTCAGATTATGTTGTGCTGCACCACGTACCATCATCGACGACGGCCCCGGATCACGGGATTGCTTTTCAATGGCAGTGAGTGATTTTTTTACAGCTCGCTCAATCGCCGCAGGTGTCACAGCAGTTGATTTTCGTGGTGGACGGCGTTTTTTCGATGCGTCCTGTTTTGCAAGTTCCTTCGCCTGAGCCAACACCGGTTTGAGTGCCCTGCCAGTTTCTGATGCACGCGTTCGAGCGACTTTTTCAGGAGGACCCTCAACCACAATGCGTCCACCACCACCGCCACCCTCGGGCCCTAAATCAATGACATGGTCTGCCCGTTTCACCACATCAAGATTATGTTCAACAACAAGTACTGTGTTTCCTGCTTCTACAAACCGGTCAAGAACCTCGACAAGTTGTCGGACGTCATGCATGTGAAGGCCGGTGGTCGGCTCATCTAAAATATAAAGCGTGTTCCCGGTGGAACGCTTTGCGAGTTCTCGAGAAAGTTTGACCCGCTGTGCCTCACCTCCTGAGAGTGTCGGCGATGGCTGCCCGAGATGGAGGTAGTCGAGCCCGACATCACAGAGCGTCTGGAGTTTTCGTGCAATGTCTGGAGCATCGGTAAAGAATTCCAGTGCTTCGCCCACTTCCATCGCCAGAATATCAGCTACATTCTTTCCTTTCCAGCGAACTTCAAGTGTGTCTTGTGCAAAGCGAGTACCACCGCACACATCACAGGTGACCCAGACATCGGCAAGAAAGTCCATGTCCAACCGCGTTGACCCATGCCCCTCACATGCACCGCAGCGACCACCAGCAACATTGAATGAAAATCGGCCAGCCTTCCAGCCACGACGGCGAGCATCGGGCAGCATCGTGAAGAGTTTGCGAATGTCATCCCACACTTTGACATAGGTTGATGGGTTGCTTCGTGGCGTGCGGCCAATAGGGGATTGGTCGATGACAATCACCTTGTCGAGCTGCTCACCACCAACGAGAGCATCAAAGTCACCAGGGACAGCAGCATCACTCCCGAGCATGCTCCGCAAGGCTGGCTCAAGCACATCACTTACAAGCGAACTCTTGCCACTTCCCGAAACGCCAGTCACACAGACAAACAGCCCAAGTGGAATCTCAACATCAATACCCTTTAAATTGTTGTGGCGAACACCCTCGAGAATGAGTGTTCGGTCATCAGGAGTGCGTCGTGTTTCTGGCAGAACAATGGCATCACGTCCTGAGAGGAAAGCCCCCGTAATACTGCGACTGCTCTTTTCAATGTCTTGCGGTGAACCGGCGGCAACAACCTCGCCACCACGCTTTCCAGGGCCAGGACCGAAATCAATCACCCAGTCAGCAGCTCGAATGGTTTCTTCGTCGTGCTCAACAACAACAACGGTATTGCCCTTGTCGCGGAGTGCTTCAAGGGCACCGAGTAGTTTTGTATTGTCTCGAGGATGCAAGCCGATTGATGGTTCATCGAGTACGTAGAGCACACCTGAAAGCCCTGACCCAATTTGTGCAGCAAGTCGGATTCGCTGGCTTTCACCTCCGGAAAGTGTCGGAGCCTTTCGATCAAGTGCAAGATAGCCCAATCCCACCTGATCAAGAAACTGCAGGCGACTGCGGATTTCTTTGAGGAGTTCTGTGGCAATCACCTGCTGCGTGTCGTCGAGAATGAGGTCTGACACAAATGTCCGAGCGTCACTGATGGGTAACGCACAGAGTTTGTCTAACGACAGTTCCCACTTTGTTGCCTTGGTCTTTTTCTGTGTGCGAGGTGTTTTCTTTTTCTTCTTGGTTTGTGAAAGTACCGTTGGGCATAAAGCACCTGACGTGATCCGAACAGATCGCGATTGTGGTGAAAGTCTGGCACCATCACATACATGACAGTGCTTTACGCTCATGTATTTCTCAAGCATGCGACGGATGATCCCACTTTTTGCATTTCGCCAACGATTCGTCAGCATTGCAAGAATGCCCTCGAACTTCGTCTTTGCACCCCGTTCAGCACGACCACGCCGCCATGACACCTGAATAGTCTCCAATCCCGTTCCATGAAGCCAGATTTTTTTCTGGGTGGGTGTCAGTTCCTGCCATGGTGTGTCGAGCATCACACCAGCGTCGTAGCCCTTTTTTTTCTCAGCGTGAGCACCAACCGAGTTCAAAAGTCGACGTGTCCATCGTGGCATGTCACGGAATCGCCCGAGGACTCCGAAACACCCTTTTTTAATGGAACGAGTTGGCTCGACAATCAATTTCTTGGCATCAATACCATAGATATCGCCAAGGCCATCACACGCAGAACAGGCTCCAAGTGGACTGTTGAAACTAAAGAGTTGGGGTTCCGGCGTGTCGTAACTGACTCCACACGAAATGCACGCAAACTGACTTGAGAGTGTCAGGTCATCTGGCTCTTCGCCCTCCTTGAGTTTGTCTTGTGTCACAATCACTTGGCCACCACTTGTGCGGATGGCAAGTTCAACGGCCTCAGCAAGACGACTTCGTGTTTCTTCTGATACGGTAAAACGATCAACGACAACTTCAACCGTGTGTTTAAATTGTTTTTCAAGAGCTGGTGGATCTTCAACACGATGGACATTTCCATCAACGCGGGCACGTGTAAACCCTTGACGCACCAGGTCGGTGAAGAGGTCGCGGTGTGTCCCTTTGGCCTGCCGAACAAGTGGTGCAAGAATCATTGCATGCTCTCCAGTTCGCGACTGGATAATCCTTTCAACAATCTGGTCTCTTGGTTGAGCTTCCAGAATATTGCTGCATGTAGGGCAGTATGACGTGCCAATCCGTGCATAAAGAACTCTCAAGAAGTCATGGATCTCAGTCATGGTTGCGACTGTGGATCGCGGATTGTGACCAGCTGATTTTTGGGCAATCGAAATTGAGGGTGAGAGACCAGTGACGCTGTCAACATCTGGTCTTGGAAGTTGGCCCAGAAACTGGCGGGCAAACGTTGAAAGACTTTCGACGTATCGGCGTTGCCCTTCTGCGTAAAGCGTGTCAAAGGCAAGGCTCGATTTACCTGAGCCGCTTACTCCTGAAAGGCACACAAGTCGGCCTCGTGGGAGGCCAACAGTGACATCACGAAGATTATGTTCTCGAGCGCCACGAACAATGATCGGAGGGGCTTGCATGCGTGAAGTGGTGTGCTACCAAAATGAAGGGAATATACGACATTTACATTGTAGACCGTGGACCCCATCGTGAGACACCCACCTTGCTAGACACCCACCCTTACGGTGCGTACGATCAGGAACCGAAGAGGCGAGGACACATCGATTCTTCTCTTGGGGCGGTAGCTCAACTGGGAGAGCGCGGCGTTCGCAATGCCGAGGTTGGGAGTTCGAGCCTCCTCCGCTCCACTTTTTTGTAAGAAAATACAAATCAGGCTAAAAAAAGCCAGATTTTATGTCATGTAAAGAGAACATAATGCAATACGTGCCGTTTAAAAAGTGCTGAAACACTGGCATAACGATTGAACCAATCAAGGTGATGACGGAGCCGGAGTATCAGAGATTAGAATCCGCCGGATAGGATAACGATCTCTACATTTTTTCTTGGGTAATATTTCTATCCGATGTATCGTGCTGATATGGCAACAGTGTCTGATCCCTCTACTATCTTAATGCTCCGTGTGCGTGATGGGGATGCTGAGGCGTTTGAGCAACTCGTTGCACTGTGGCAGCCACGACTGGTTACCTTGTTTATGAATCATGTGGGTGATCATTCCACGGCAGAAGATCTTGCCCAAGAAGTCTTCCTGCGAGTGTACAGAGCTCGCCATCGATACGAGCCAAAAGCGAAGTTCACAACGTGGGTTCATACGATTGCAAATAATATTGCCAGTGATCTTCGCCAAAGAGCATATCGTCGAAAGGAATGGGGGGTTGTTGCAAACCCTTCAGCCTCAGGGAATATGGTAGGTCTTGACCAAATGGCCGTTGCAGCAAGTGGACTGCTACCAACTCGCCAGCTTGATCAAGTTGAACTGCAAGGCGTTGTACAGCAGGCTATTGCAGGTCTGAATGATCGCCAGCGAATGGTGGTGCTCCTGGCGAAGTTTGAACATTGTTCATATGAAGAAATAGCTGAAGCAATGAAACTGTCAGTGTCGGCAGTGAAGTCATTACTCTTTCGAGCTCGAGAGCAGTTGCGAGAGGCTCTCAAACCCTATCTTGCTGAGAAAGGAGAATCTTAGTGAGTCAGAAAGAAGTAAAAGAAACAATTCAACATGGAGATGCCCCCGCTACGCCAGCAGAGGATCTCGGTGAACTCTGGCAGACACTCGATGTTTTGCCAGAGGCAGAACATCCAGAGGATCTGCTGGCAACCACCATTGAAATGGTTGCAGTCGATGCTGGACATCGTCGTACTGGAAAAACGAGTCGGTTTGCTCGGGTCAGGGGTGACCTCTGGCAATGGTTCGCACCAGCGATCGCAGTTGGTGTATCAATTGTCATCGGTTATGTCATCGGCCGGGCAACGCCTGGAACACCACAACCACAACAAGAACCAGTCAATTTGCGTGCGCGGCGTCAAGAAATCCTCAAAAATACACTTCAAGAAGCGATACAAAACGACCCTGTTGGGGCAAAGAAATTTCTCGAGAAACAACTTCGTGACACACGAGATACTCAGGGGCGTCCGCGTGGACCACAACAAAAAAATATAGCGGTTCCGCGTGCGGGTGACCTGAATGTGTCGAAACCTAGGAACGCTCGCCCGTATTTTCGAGATGACCAAGGAAAGAAAGAACAGCTTCTTGGAAAACAGTCGGAGCCTCTAACGGAACCAGATGACCAGCCTCGGGAACAATAACTAGTTGACCCTGTGGGAGAATTTTTGCCATAGATTCCATGGCTGCTGGTGGAGTAATCGTGTCTTCTTTCCCACAGACGAGGATAACAGGTTTCTTAAAATGTTGCATTGGTTCGGACATGTCGGGGCGATCAGCGAGTGCTCCAAGTGCTGCTTGAATTGTTGCAATTGATTGTGTGCCAATGAGTTTTCGCAGGAACTGTTCATTTTCAACCCTTTCCGGTTTGGATCGAGCTTTATCTGTTGCCGCTAAAAGATTTGGCACCATCGCATCAGCAAGAACTTTTTGACCTACTCTACCGACTGTTGCTGCGAGATCACTCCTGCTTGTTCGTGCCTCGGGTGTGTCTGCTGAAAATTTTGTGTCAATAAGAACAAGATGAGAAACTTTTTCAGGATGCCGCACCGCGACATGCTGAGCCACATAGCCACCCATTGAAATGCCAGCAATGACAGCAGGTTCATCAATATGAAGAGCATCGAGGAGTTTTGCTACATCATCCGCAAGTTGCATGATGCTCGACAGCGGTTTTGATTTTGAATGACTCTCTGTGCTCTGACCAAAACCACGCTGATCAGGAATGATCAGCCGTAGATGATCGGCAAGAGGTATAATCCGGTGCCACATGGTGTGGTCTAAAGGAAATGCGTGAAGAAGCACCAGAGGCTGGCCTGAGCCACAGATTTGGACAGCAAGAGAGGTGTCTCCAATCGAAACCATCGTTGTTTGCATGGGAAAATCACTAGGAGTTGGACCGAAGTATCTCTTCGGTGAGAATACGTTAAGGGATGCATTTGCAGACGTCGAGCGGGATGTGTTTGTAGACGTCAAGATAGAGCAGTGGCTTGGCGGGCAGATCATTCAAACGGAGTTACGTGTCCATCTGAGCCATTTTAAAAAAAATGTTTGTACACTTTAACCAGCGATATATTGATATGAACCAGACTCTTAAAATAGCTCTTGTAATCGTTGCTCTCACAGCCGGGTGTTACTCAGATCGGCTTCCAGAAGAAATCGGTCATCTTGGAGTAGCTCGTGTCACGGCTATTGAAATTGAGCCTATTCCACCGGTTACCTTGAGGCCTGCTGAAACAGTAAAGGTTCCCTTGCGTATAAAGCGCAACAACAATGAGGGCCCGATAGAAGTCAGTCTCTCAAAGTTGCCATCTGGTGTTGGAGTAACGTATGAGAAACAGATAGTAGCCACTAGCTCCGAGCTTGAAATAGAACTTTCAGGGAAACAGTCACTTGGTGATAAGCAACGGACTGTGACCGTTACTATAGCCTTAAGTATGTCGCAGGATTCACTTGAGCAGACATTCGATATCGAGCTGCCAGTTGTATCCCGACCTTCTTTTGGAAGCATGCCACCAATCTTCCTTCAGCCAGGGGATACTGTTAATCTGCGAGTTCCCGTTGCAAGGAATGGGTTTGCAGAATCATTCAGCCTTGAGCCGGTTGAATACACTCAAGGAGTTCTCTGCCGTTTGCCGAGTGAGCCAATTGAAGACAACGATATTCGGGTCCTGGTGGCAGCATCAGAAGATGCCTCGGAAGGATCACAGACGCAAAAAATAAAGACAGTTGTTTTTGGTCGAGAAGTCTCGGTGCCGCTAACAGTGATCGTGACACGCTATCCATTTAAGATGGACGAAATGGTGTATGCCGCGGTTCCATCAGGTCAAAAGAAAAAGGTTGATATTGAGTTTCAGCGAGACTCTTTAGAGTCTCTTAGTCGAACGTTGACCGGTGGACTTGAGGCTTTGACTGGGGTGAATCTTGCTCCTGCAAAATTCGACGGTCCGGTTGTTGTCGAGGCAGAGAATCTGCCATCTGGAGTCACCGTTGAACCAGCATACCTCGAGGAGGGTGCAGTCACGTGCACCTTGGAAGTTGACGCAGCAGGTGAAACAGAGCCTGGTCTTTATTCTATTCCACTCGTCGCAACGGCAGATCATCTCACTGGTTCTGGTCTTCTTGTTGTTCGAATCCAAGACCCAAGTGATAAGCCAGACACGTTGCCAGTTGCGATTGTGGCATCGATGGCCAAGACAATGCGATTTCGTCGAGGTGGTCTTAAAGGTCGCAGTACAAATGATGCAAAGGGGTTGCTTGCGGCGTTTTACGGCGGATCAGCAGAGTCTAAAAAAACAAGTATGTCTGCCCTCGCGTGGTTGGCAGCCAAGCAAGGCCAGGATGGATCGTGGCAACCTTCAAATGAAGTGGAGAATGAGGATGGCTATCCTTCGATATCGTCGGGGGAAAAGAGTGAGTCGATAACAGCCTTGTCTTTGCTGCCTTTTCTGGCAGAGGGAATCACCTACGAACCAGATTCTGCTACAGCGGTATGGCTGGAAGAATATCCGGAAGTGGTGAAGAAAGGGCTTACATGGCTCGGCTCTTCTCGGCCTCAACTCGATCTGCAGGGGAGCGTTTCTGGTGAGGTCGATTTGGGCGGACTCATTTCAGGAGTTATCGCTGGTTGTGAAACAAGTTTTCTAAGTGGTGACAGGGAACTGAAGAAAAATGCTGTCTACGCACTGAAAAGCCTGGTGGATCGGCAATCAAAAGAAGGAAGCTGGCAGCGTAATACAACTGAAACTTCAGAAACAGTGCTTCCTACATTACGTGCACTACTTGCAATGCACATTGCTGAATCCTGTGGAATAAAACCATCGGCAGCAGCCCTTCGAAGAGCCAATGTGTTTATCGAATCAGCAGCTTGCGGTGATCCGGAAATACCAAAATCACGTTTTGGATTAACACCGGCGGGTCCTCCAGATTTGACAGCAACGGCGGCTGGTTTGCTGTTACTGCAATATGAGGAGGAGCCCAGTAACTC
>JABHNP010000301.1 GCA_018694455.1 Planctomycetaceae bacterium
TTGATACCATCCTTCGTAGAGCGTATCAATTATTATGTCTATACATGAAGGTGAAATTATGCGAATTTTCTCAGCGCAAGCATGGTTAGAAGATGGTTGGAAAAACAACGTCACCATTTCGATAGAAAACGGCGAAATCACCGCTATTGAAACTCAGGTAGCCAAAAAGCCAGGAGACATCACCGTTGACACGCTTATGCCGGCTCTAGCGAACTTGCACAGCCACAGCTTTCAACGCGCGATGGCCGGAATGACCGAGTATCGCGCGGCTGGCCAGGACAGCTTCTGGACGTGGCGTACCTTAATGTATCAATTCCTCGAGCATTTAACTCCAGAGCACATCGAAGCTATTGCAGCTTTGGTCTTCATGGAAATGCAGGAAGCAGGGTATGCTTCAGTAGGTGAGTTTCATTATGTTCATCGCCAAGCTGGTGGCGACAGGTATGATGATCCAGCTGAGTTGACCAATAGGGTTTTTTGCGCAGCAAATCTTTCAGGTATAGGGCTAACCCATCTCCCCGTTCTTTATTCTTACGGTGGAGTAGAAAAAGCTGCCTTGAATGGAGGTCAGCTGAGGTTTGGTAACAACTTGGAAGAGTTCGAAGCCTTGGTGAGATCGTCAAAAAGCTCCCTAGCTTCCTCCAATAATGACACACGAATAGGAATAGCACCGCATTCATTGCGCGCGACTGCACCCGATGAGCTGGCGACTGTAGTCGCATCATTTCGTGATGGACCAATACACATCCATATCGCAGAGCAACCCAAAGAAGTTCAAGACGTCCAAGCTTGGCTCGGTGCCCGTCCTGTTGAATGGTTGCTGGAAAACATGGACGTGGATCAAAAATGGTGCCTCATACACGCGACACATATGACTAACAAAGAGACCCTTGATCTAGCAGCATCAGGAGCAGTAGCCGGTCTTTGCCCAATAACTGAGGCCAATCTTGGTGATGGACCGTTCAATGGCCCTGCTTACTTAAATGCAGGTGGTCGTTTTGGTTTAGGCTCAGACTCCAATGTACGGATATCCCTCACGGAAGAGTTTAGAACACTTGAATACTCTCAACGCCTCAGAGACTTGCGCCGGAATGTGATGGTGCAGGGTGAAGGCTCAGTAGGAAAGGCTTTGTACCTAGGTGCTGCCCAGGGTGGAGCACAGGCTCTTAATAGAAAAGCAGGTAAAATCGCTGTTGGGAACCTTGCAGATCTCGTTGCAATCAACAGTGGACATCAATCTCTTTGCGGACTTTCATCAGATCAGCTCTTCGATGGTCTATGCTTTGCAGCAGATGACTCTTCTGTGACAGATGTTTGGTCCGCAGGACGGCACATGGTTCAAGGTGGCGAGCATATTCATCGTAGTCAGATCATGCGCCATTACAAATCCACTATGGTCGAACTTACGAAGCTCATCTCCTAGAGCTGATTTGAATGACCAAAGCTGTCGAAGTGTGACTAACAGCAGTTAGCTTTCCTCGTGGGTTCATCACACCGTCATGCGGCAATAAGGTCTGAGATCCAAGCAGCTTGAATGCACCCGTCAGACAATAGACAAGCGTCATGACCAAAGTCGAAGACAGACTGATGTCGAGTTCGACAGCATCAGTAACAGATACATCGGCAGCAAGTTTTGACCCGTCGAAAATTAAGTTGAAGTCTTGAATTGGCCCATTGGGCAACAACCCATCGATCGCCTCTGTTCCAGAAAAGTGTACAGGATTGTGGAGATCGGCTATCAAATCACCATTGTAGCGCGCGAGCACCATCCCTTTGCCTTCGATAACGGTTAGAATACGATCAAGACCTTCAAACGATGAAAACGGTCCCTCTTGATCAACATTTGCGATACTGAGACGCCAAAACGGTGCCTGAGAGTGTGATTTGGCCACCTCGCGCGTGACACCACCACCGTTTTTCCAAGGCAATGTAGTGATTGTGTCACGGCTAAAAAACTGCTCTATCATTGATTGGTATCTTTCCGAGCAAAGGTTGGCGATAAAAGTATCGCCGACATAAATGTATGTATATACTTATTAGATGGACGTAAAAATCGAAACCCGCATCAATAATAAGAAACCAGAAACATTTTCTCTGCATGAGCTAATTTTGAGCGACGTTCGAGAGAAAATCGTCTCTGGGACATGGCCTCCCGGTTTCCGCATCCCATTCGAAACGGACATGGCAAAGGACTACGGCTGCTCACGTATGACGGTGAATAAAGCACTTACCCAGCTTGCACGATCTGGGCTTCTTGAGCGCACACGCAAGACTGGAACATATGTGAAAACTCCACAGTCGTTATCTGCGGCGATGGAGATTACAAACATTCGCAAAGAAGTTGAGGATTCAGGGAAAGAATACCCATACCGCCTGCTTCTCGATACGGTGAGGCCAAGCGAGGCAGACGACAGCAACAAACTGAGTGCTTCATCTAAAAACTCTATTCGCCAGTTGGAATGTCTTCACTCAGCGAACGGAGCACCATTTTGTTTTGAAGAACGGATCGTAAATATCGGGTCTGTTCCAGAAATAGAAAACGTATCCTTCGATAACGAAGGACCAGGCACTTGGCTTCTGAGAACTGTTCCATGGAACTCGGCGGAACATCAAATTCTTGCAACACTGGCAACAGAAACAGTTGCTAAGATGCTTGGAATTGAGCCCGGCGCGCATTGTCTGGTTGTCGAACGAAGAACCCAAAATGACCTCGGAAACGTCACTTGGGCAAA
>JABHNP010000195.1 GCA_018694455.1 Planctomycetaceae bacterium
ATGCCTTCAGCCCAGAGGCTCGTACTCGGCGTGTAATCGAGAGAAATTGACGTTCGCCCTTGTTTGTCATTGCCAACTGTTGCAACAGACGGTGGGAAAACATCAAGCATCTGCTTTTCGATGCTTTCAGTTGCAGTCGCACCTGGGGCGGTTATCAAAATAAGCAAAAGATAGAGGGAGACGCTAGCGATTGTCGATCGAGTAAGTGATGGTACGTAGTATTTCATGAGATTGTAGTTGATGTTTTGTGGGAATGTGGCAGCAACAACGCAACGAGGTGGTAGGTGGGTGGTGTGGAGGGAAGATTATGTCGCTCGGCGGGGCAGGTAGCTTTTAAGTGAAAGCTGGCATAACAAGGTCAGGGGAATCGGAATAGATGAATCGGCAGGTTTTTCAGAGGCCTCTTTAGGTTTCAAGGGTTGTTTTGCTATTTGGTTGGTCTGCTATTCAATAGCGATATCGAATACGGTACCTCCACTCGGCACGGTACACGTTAGCGATGAATTGCCATCTCGATATTTTTTTGGGATTTCAACTTTTGCAAGTTCAGGTGGAAGAAATGCCCCCTCCCCCCAGAAGTCGATAGACACCAAATATGTTCCAGGCTCAATTCCTTTTTTACCTGACCGGTGAATAAGCTGATAGCGACCTCCCACGCCGGTGTTTGCAAAAATTGTTTCCGCATCTGAGTCTTTGGACTGAAACATGACACGAAGCCCTTCCGGTGCTGGCTCGCCATGTATTGTGACAGTTCCACTAACTTCACCAACACGGATGCCGCATCCAAAAACAAACAAAAAGTGCAGCAAGGTGAGCACTTTTATGAAAGGTTTCGGTGATCTATTAAGAAGAAGGTGCATATTTTGGTGTAGGATTGCTGCGATCAGTTGTGTGGTTTGCCTGTTTTTGCGTGACGGTTTTTTTCATCATGTCAGCGACTAGTCAACGACCTCACCACCGGTGCACGAAAGTCGACTAAGCCACACCTGTGCATCGAGGTCTGAGAAACTGATCTGCTGCACAGAGCCATCAGCCATCAGAGCACCAGCTCCCCCGGGGTGTTCTGATCCGAGTCCAATATTGGCCATCACCGAATGTCCTGTGGCATCGACACGGGGTTTGTTTACAGCCCACATGTCCTCGGTGGCTGCTGACCAAGTGCCATTCGTAACCGAAGGCGTTGCCTTGCCCGCAACCGATGTTGGAATAGCACCAGCATACCATGATTGACCGAGGGCACTTTCGAGAACTGCGATGGTCGTTGATGTTCCATCCGTAAAGTCTTTAAAACCTTTGGCCGAATACCATGCGAATGCTCCCGAGTCGTCGAGTGATTGAAGGCCTGCAACTGTTTGATTGCCGCCACCAGTCGGGACGCCCCAGTTCGCTCGATAGACCGTGAGGCCTCCCGCTCGAGATCCACCGACGCCATCGGTCTTGTCAAACTCTTTTTTAAGACGTTCCCTGCTGCGGCAGGTGTTTCCATAGCTACTTCCTGTCGCTGAGCCTACAGCCGTACCATTGATAACGAGTGTGCCTGTGTAGCTTGGGCAGTACAGCCCGGGAATTCTCATTTCGTTTGAGATGGCGTCTGGAATCGTCCACTCTTTATAAACAAAGAATCCACCCGCCGGTGCCTTGAAATTGTTCGTTGCTGTCACCCAGGTTTGGTACAGCACATTTTGTTCAATGTGGGGAAGTATTTGGGTAGCCCAACTCGTATACGCTCCCCAGTAGGCATGACGAGCATTCCCGTCACTCCAGTTGCTGAAGCCACCATGGACTTTTCCGGCAGAGTCCTTTTTGAATGCAAGATATGGCATGTGGTTGTCACCACCCGACGCATTTGCATCGGCAAAACTATGAAGACCGATACCTATTTGTTTGAGGTTGTTCTGACACACGTTGCGGCGAGCGGCTTCTCGAGCTTGCTGAACAGCGGGCAGAAGGAGGCCGACAAGCACTCCAATAATAGCAATAACAACAAGGAGTTCGATCAATGTGAAAGCTGGTCGTGCATGGGGACGTTTATTACAACTCATGGTGGCGGTCCTCTCTGAAATGTCCGTGTGTGCACAAAAGATTCCTTCATTTTTTTTAAAGAAGCCTGTTGTGACGCGTGCAATTGCCTTTAAGCAATCTTACATTCTTCTATTGCTGTCGTGGAATACATTTCAGGGACAGGTAATCAATGCTTCAGGCATGGTAGCTACAAAATTATTACGAGGCCGCTGCTAATGATCAATCATGTGTATGCCTGATCATACTTTTGTTTGGTTAACCCGTGACAAAAAACACTATTGGTGTGGCAAAATGCCTTTCTGATATGCCTGGCTCACTGCAGCCGGTGCATTTGAGACACCGAGCTTTTTGTAGATATGCGAGACGTGTGTGTCGACGGTTGAATACCCAATGCCAAGTTGCGTCGCTATCTCCTTTTTCACGCATCCCTTTCCAAGTAGAGCCAGGATCTCATTCTCACGTTCTGTTAAGTCGTTTGCGTCGCTAGGCCTTTTTGCTGTCATCTTCGTGAGGATGAATTGTGCAATGTTTTTATCGAGTGAGCCGCCGCCTTGAGAAACAGTACGGATGCCTTCGGTGATCTCTGCGAGCAGAGCTCCTTTGAGAAGGTAGCCAGAGACGCCGGCAGAAATTGCCTGCATGATGTCCTCAGGTGCATCGGACTGTGACAGCACGATAATGCGTGTCTTTGGGCTTGTTGCGTGGAAAAGTGGAATTGCGTCAAGGCTGCTCATGCCGGGGAGGCGAAGGTCGAGTAGTACAACATCAGGCCGCTCTGATTCTGATGTGTCTTTGAGTGTTCGCAAAGCAATCTCAGTTGTACCAAAGGCCCCCGTCATACTCATGTCAGAGGTGTCTTCAATTGCTAGTGCTATGACAGAGCGATAATCCGCATTATCTTCAACAACCATGATACGAATCAAAGCATTATCTTTATGGACGGTCATGAAATTCTCTTCCTGGCTTTCATGTGGAATGCCTAAAACCAATGGGGCTTTGTTTTGGTTCGCAGTGTAACGCGGGTGCCACCCTCTGGCATGTCTGTTGTGACGACTGTTCCACGAAGAAGGCGAGCACGACGAAGGAGTGAAGCGGGTGAAGTCCTTGCAATACCATTGTCTTTGGTCTGAAGTCCGATGCCATTATCAATCACGGTAAGCACAAGGTCTCGGGGGTTTGCTTCAAGGTGTGTTGACACAAGCGTGGCTCCTGAATGACGTATGACATTCGCTAGACACTCCTTGAAAAAGAGCGCTATACCAATCTGTGTTTTAGGATCGAGTGATTCAAGGTTGTCTTCTCCGGTAAGATGAAAGGTGTACTCAATGTCGTTGAGTAACCGTTCTGAAATGCGTTTAATATCAGCCTCGAGGCCTTCGTAAAGCCCCTCTGATTCGAGAAGATTGACGCATGATTTTGCTGCAGTGCCGCTTCTGTGTGCGAGTTCCCGGATTCTCTGAAAAAGTGGTGAGAGCTGCTCTGGGTCATGAATTTTGGTATACGCAATGTCACTGCAGAGAGATATTGCATGGAGGTTTGCCCCGAGTTCATCATGGAGGTCGGCAGCAATCTGTTCACGGGTTCTATATATGGTTCGTTGTTTCAAAAGTCTTTGTGCAATGGCAATCGCTACAATGATGGCCGCAAGCAGGCAGCTGAGCCAAAAAAGACTTTCTAGCGTGGCTCTCTGCCCCTGATATGCCGTCTTGAGCGCGGTCTGGATGATTGGTCGTTGGGTTTCAAGATCATGGCGACGAGCAAGTTGTCGCAGCCAGGCGCGAGTGGGTAGTATCTCGCCGTAGTAATTATTGCCATCAGTAATTGCCGGGAGGCGGTCTCTACGAGCAATCAGTTCTGGTTTAAGGTTTGTTGTGACTTCACTCGAGACCGCAACGTTTTTTCCTTCACTAAGGCATTCGATCTCTGCAAGCCCAATGCAACCCAGAGTGTCACCAGGCACCTGGTCTGGTTCAAGAATAATCATTCGGATGAACTGGCATTCTACTGGTGGAAATCGCAGGCCCAGGATCGGCCCTGCATCAAAGGCTGTTCGTAGACGGTATTCACTCAGCGGTTGGGCGTCTGCGAAATCAACGGTATTTGCTCCAAGAACCTTGAGTTGGCGAGGCAGGCCAAATTTGTTTGGGTGTGCTTGGGGGACGTTGTCACTCACGTCCGTAGCATGGAGATACATGCCGTTAATAAGAGTTGGCTTCCCAAGGTTAATGTCGATATGACACGTGTTGTTATCGATATAACTTGCTGGATCAGTCGGAACGTTTGTATAAAAAGCTGTACTTCGAATACCCGCGTTTGCATCCATTACGTAAGGGACGACGCCGTCCACCAGGAATTGTGGATTTCGTGCCCCTTCGGGCGAGTTTTCCGACGATGAATATGAGACGGTGGAGTGAAGGGCCACATTTTCCTGGCCGCAAAATACGAGCAGTTCAGAAAACTGTAATACGTATCGGTCGTCCCAAGCCCGTTGAGAAAGTGATGTGGCTTCAAGTCGAACGCCCGTGGCAATAGCTTGTTTGCACGGTACCGAGAGAGGACTCTTTCTCGGGAGGACCTGATCCTCTGTCGTGAAAGACGCTAGGAGGGTTCTTGTGCCCTTGGTGTCATTGATTGCCCAGATCGTAAATTCTTCAGGGAAGCCATCGGACTGAACTGTTGAGTCTGGAGTGTTGTACAGCGACGGAACAAGAATAATTTCATTGATTGTTTTTTCACCGTCAAAGGTGACTTCGACCCACTCGTGATGGCCGGCAGTATTGTGCGACTCTGAACGGTATCCTATTGGCCCAATGCCACTTAAGAGCCTTGGGTGGGCGAGCAACTGAAGTTCCCCATCAATTGCCGTAAGTTTCTTTTCAAGAGAAGTCGTTGTCCATGGACGTGGTGGTGTTGGTTCAGCAGGTGTTGCTACCGCGGTGATGAAAAAAAACAATGCAACAGTCTGGTATAACGCGGTCCAGCGCATTACGAGTGTCTGAAGAAGTGCCGTCGTATCGCTTAAAATTTTTAACCTGGAAAGAGTCAGCATTGTTTTGGCACTACATCTGCCTTCTTATGGTGTTATAGCGTTCATGATATAAAGCTCGTGTTCCAACTGTAACCTAGCAGTACTTTGGGAACAATTTACAGCAATAGGTGTATGCGTGAGGGGGTGGTTGGTGGCTGTGCGAGCCACCTGCTCTGTTTTCAAGCGGTCTGTTTAGCAGTAGGGCTGACTTCATTGCGAGATACGAGTTGCGCTGGGTGCACCTTGGCGATTTTTGTCGATGCGATAAGTCATATTGCTTCAGCTGCTTTTATGGTCTGAACTGGCTATGGTCTGAGCTGGCGTTCATTATTGCAGAGATATGCCTCATGATTGGCTTCGGTCAGTACGTTGTATCGTTGTTGGTGGATAGCAGGATCAGCCGCGTGATGAGCAAGCTAAGAGATTTGGTAGGTTCATGGTGAGTTTGTGGGTATCTGAAATTGATGTCCAATCGACGGAGCTGGTGTTGGAGTAAAAACCCGAGGGGATAAAAGAGATGAGTCGCATGAAATATCTACAGTCATACGGTCCTTTTTCGTTGAGAGCCGTCACGCAATATTTTTTCCTTGTATGCGTGTGTGTATTCGGTGGGCTCTCTTTTGGTGAAGAGCCTGCGGTGACATCACCAGTTGATTCAGATGGGTCTCTCGTGCGGGTTGGTGATTCATTTAGTCTTCCTGATGGTCCAGCCTGGGATGATGTAGGTGAGCTCGTGGTCAGCGATGTCAAAGGGCAGGCTGTTCGGTGTTATGACCCGGCAGAGAAAAGCTGGCAGAATGTGTCGATGGAGCCTGCACGGTATTCGGGTTTTTTCATTCAATTAGGAAAGCTCTACGCGGCAGATAATGGCAACGGTGTCGTCCGTCTCTTCTCGGGGAGAAAGCCAGGGGAAGTCAGTGCAGCGGAAACCTTTACACTCGGCGATCCTGATAAAAAAGGAAAGCCTCCCCGGCCTAATGATCTCGTCGTTGATCGTCAGGGCGTTATCTATGTCACTGTGACTGGGAGAAATGAGGTTGTCTGCATTCAGCCTGACGGCACAACGGGTGTGGCAACAACAGGGGTCATCTCTCCAAATGGGATCACAATGAGTCCAGATGGAAAGACGCTCTACGTTGCAAGTTATAAGCCAAAGACGATTGAGAAATTTCCTGTTGTATCGCCAGGAGTGCTTGGTGATCAGCAACGTTTTGCAGTAATGGATGATGGTGACGCACCTGGTGCTGACGGCATGACGATCGACCAGGAAGGCAATGTCTATTGCGCAGGGGCGACTGCCGTATGGGTGTGGGATCCAGCAGGCCGTCTTCTTGAGACCATTGAATGTCCCACGCGACCAATCAACGCTACGTTTGGTGGTGATGACAGGAAAACATTATTTATTACATGTTTTGACGGTGTTTATGCTCTGCCGATGCGAACGTCGGGCGTAAAGTCAGCGGTTGGTTTCCAGGCAGATTAGATCGGTTGCTGGTAGACTTTTTCAGAGTGCGATACTATTGGTTTCCAAGGCCTTTTTGATGCTAAGGCCTTTTGTTTACAGAAGAGGGGATTCGTATGTGCAGCCGTGGTGTATCAATCAAATGTTGGGTTTGCTGGGTCGCCTTGGCGTGCAGTGCGATGGGCGTTGTTGTCACTGGTGCTGAGCTTGAACGTTCCGTGAGCGTGTCGCCTGTTCCTGCAGATGTTCAGGTGCAGAAAATTGCTGGGTCAAAACCCCGGAACGTTGTGTTTATCCTTTCGGATGACCATCGCTACGATGCCATGAGTTTTATGGGCCATCAGTTTGCTGAAACACCACACCTTGATTCACTTGCTTCAAACGGCGTGCATTTTGAAAATGCATTTGTCACGACGTCGTTGTGCTCGCCGAGTCGGGCGTCAATTCTGACGGGGCTTTATACCTTTCGGCACCGAGTAATTGATAACAACCGTCTTGTGCCAGAGGGAACGCTTTTCTTTCCACAGTATTTACAGAAAGCCGGCTACGCAACAGGCTTTATCGGCAAGTGGCATATGGGTGGTCATCATGATGATCCGCGCCCTGGGTTTGATTACTGGGTGAGCTTTAAAGGCCAGGGGAACTATTTCCCACCAAACCCGAACTACACAATCAACGTCAATGGAAAGCGAGTGCCGCAAGATGGGTACATCACGACATTGTTGACGG
>JABHNP010000362.1 GCA_018694455.1 Planctomycetaceae bacterium
GAATGTTATGCGGAACTTGATGACCCTGATCTTGAAGAAGAAGAAGAAGAAGACACAAAGAAGGGAAAAAAGAAATAGGGATCAATCACACGATTCGGAAACATCAAAAGGTTTACCTTTCTGCTTTTGATGAAAGAACGTCACCCCTGTTTGGTCAGACAGGGGCGGCGTTTTTTTACTTAACGTTCCCCCTTCCGCCAATCTCACGGTGCTATGGGGTTCGAATCAGCTCATGCGGGCTTTCTACTGCATATATGGAGCAGCAACTCAGCAGGGAATTTACAAAAGCCCGCCGAACTTTAACGGTTAGGCCAATACTTGGGCTGTGAAAAGTATTCACTGAGTTAAAGATTCAAAAATCCGATTATCTTCTCAGACGATCAAAATCCTTAACTCTTGGCGGAGAGCAACTGTGAGAAAAATAGGCGGACTGATCTTCGGCGTATTGGCAGTTACTGGCTTAGCAAAAGCAGACAATTCTTTTTCAGAAATTGATCTCACAAATTTTCAAGACATTCCATCAATTATTGATGCCTGTGACGCGCCGATTCAAAATGTAGGGTATTCGAATGGACAGAATTCCAGACGCTTTTATATTACTGGTCTGTGGGGAACTTCTGCTGCATCACTAGATAATGTAACACCCCCCAATGGTTTTAACACTTCAGCGAACATTTTCACTGCCGGCATTGCAGGCGGGGTATCACTGGAACGTGAACGAGGCCGATTACGCTTAGAAGCAGAATGGCTCCAAAGAGATTTTTACAGAGGTAACATCTCAGAATTTCCTGGGACTTCTATTAGAGCCACTGAGAACTGGTCTGTATTAGCAAACGTATGGCGTGACTTTATGATTACAGAACGAATTGGCTGCTATGGTGGTGGTGGAATTGGTGGTGGGGGAATGACAATTGCGGGAGAAGTAGATCGTGATCCAGTAACAGATCCAAGCAAATCCTCCTCATTTGCGTGGCAAGCTGGCGGTGGACTGCTTTATGAAGTGACCGACCAAGTTACTTTTGACGTCAGCTACAGATGGTATCAGGTCCATAGTTTATCTGGCCCAGGAAACGGCGCGGCGAATTTTGATAATTACAGATATGGTGCAAGCCAAGTGATGTTCTCCTTGCGTATGTTTGAGCCACTGCGTTCCTTGCTACGCTAAAAATTGAATGCTGCACTTTACCTATCGGTAGACAATTAGGCAGGCATCTGGTGCGTATTCTGGCTTATGTGCATTCAGGCGTGCTTCCTGGGCTTCCTCCCACAACTTACCGTTTCCCCTTCCGCCAATGTCGTGGCTAGCAGGCCGGCAATGGCAATACCGCCGGTTGGTTGAATTGTTACCAGAGGCGTTTTTGCCTCAACCTTTTTGACCCCTAGCGTGAAACCTTCCGGCAACGTTTCACCGTTCTCAACCCATGCCGCCAGGATTCCGTTGTAACGCTCAACAGCCATTCGGCTGCCGGGTTTGCCGAGAACGAATTCCCGCCCGTCAATTCTCAAACTGTGGTGCCCACGTTTGTGTAATCGTGGTTTCGGCAGCGTGCCGCGTTTACGTGTACCCATCCTGATACCCTCCGGAATCTTTGATAATCGGGAACAGAAACGTGTGTTCCCGTTGCCATTGCTCAAACCTGATTCCAGACGGCACAACCACGACAGGCGGTTGGTACGGTTTGTTCCTGTTTTCTATGTGCCAGCTACAGCCGCGTCAACTAATAGGTGCGAATGTCTCCAGCCTCCCGGCGTCTACTTTCCGTAGGTGTTTCCGAGGCCAGGGCGATTATCGGTGGGTTTTACATCACACATGGCATCATAAATCTTCCGAACCCCTTCGACGAGTGTTTTAACATCCTTTGGGTTGAGGGCATGAAGCTTCTGCATCGATCGCCACGAACTTAAAATAAGACTTTTTAAAAATTCATTTTTTTTGACATGTCGTCCACTCTTGCGGAGCATCCAATCTTCATTGCCGTATTGAGCATCCCAGTCTCGCCACTTTTTTGACATGCTGAGAGTCTCTTCGATACGGATTTCAAGCCCACCACGAAGCTTGCCAGTCTTGGGATCCAGGAATGTCCGTATCTCACTATCGCCGATCTTACTGAGGGCCTCAGCCACTATCTCAAGAACTACGTTTGTCCCAACCATGCCTTGGGTCATAGCGCGATCAAGAACAGGTCGAAGAAGATCAGCTAGTGTCTGACGATTGAAATTAGCGATCGTAAGCGTTGCTGGTGCACGAATCATCAAATGAGCTTTATTGTGACAGGGCTGTGATTTATCAACGTATAAAATAAGCTGACAATCTCCCAGAAGACCACCTGTTAAAAGGTGCTGTCAATACTACAAGATATTCTCAAATAAGGTGTCAGCAACTAAGACGCTCAAATCATTGTGAAGAACCTACAGGATACATCTTGAATGTATTCTAAATGCTTGAATTCTCTACAGAAGTGTTTGTTCCGTTGGTGTCTCGTCTCAGAAGTGTGTCCTTGCCCGTCAGAGATCCTCAGAGTTTGCACCACCGTGGTGAGAAGAGCTATCCTCCACATTCTTTTACTGCAAACCACTCCCAAGGTGACTTCATGATACGGATACATCCTTTCACTGCATTACGACCTTCATTAGAGGATGCTCCAGAAGTCTCGAGTGATCCCTACGACGTTATCTCAACGAGTGAAGCCAGGGAGCGTGCTGCGGGAAAACCAAATTCATTTCTGCACGTTGTTCGTTCAGAAATCGATTTGCCGGAACAGACGGACTCATATGCATCAAAAGTGTATGAAAAAGCAAGCGACAACCTGCAGAGTATGATCACCGAAGGAGTGCTTCAAAGAGAATCCCAACCGAGCCTCTATTTGTATCGACAAATACGGGAAGGTGTCGCTCAGGTGGGTGTTGTGGCGTGCGTCGAGACAGAGCAGTACCGTTCTGGTGAGATTCGCAAGCACGAGAAGACACGGCCGGATAAAGAAGATGATCGAACTCGGCATTTACTAGCTACAGCAAGCCATGCTGAGCCAGTTTTTTTATGTTTTCGCGATGCTCCACATGATGATGGTGCAACAATTTGTTCAATGATGGAGGCTGACCTGCAGTCGTCACCGCTGTTTGATTTTGTTGCTCCTGACGGCGTGCAACACACAGGTTGGTGTGTTGCTGATCCAGCACGATATGTGTCAATGTTTGGTCGGTTGAACAGACTGTATATTGCCGATGGTCATCATCGGTCGGCTGGGGCTGAGCGTGCAGCGACAGCATCAAAGCAGGTTGATCAAAACTTTAGTGATACAAAAGAGTATGGACGTTTCCTGGCAGTTGTCTTTCCCCATGACCAGCTAAAGATTCTGCCGTACAATCGGGTTGTGGCAGATCTAAATGGTCTTACTCCCCACAGCTTTCTTGCAAAGTTGCAGGAGATTGGCTCTCTTGAGAAAGCTGATAAGGGGACTCCGGAAAAACCTGGACAAGTTCTTGTTTTTGTTGTCGGTGAGTGGTGGCTTCTTACATTTCCGGAGTCATCGATAGATCGTAATGATCCGATTGCTAGCCTTGATGTTGCTCTTTTGCAGGACCGTGTGCTCGCACCAATTTTGGGTATAGGTGATCCACGGACAGATTCAAGAATTGCGTTTGTAGGAGGAGTCCGAGGCTGTGAAGAATTAGAGAGACGTGCGGGTGACCAAGGTGTTGCTTTTTCCATGCACGCGACGAGTGCAAATGAACTGCTTGCGGTTGCTGATGCAGATGAGATCATGCCTCCAAAAAGCACTTGGTTTGAGCCGAAGCTTCGTAGCGGGCTCTTCGTGCATGAGTTTGAAAGAATTCAAGGAGCGAGAGCCTGATTGGCTTATTCCGCAGAATAGTTGAGCGAGCGGCACTGTTGCAGACGCGTGGTGCTGTTGCACAATGAATTGCTACCGCAGGAAATTGCTACCGCAGGACATTCTATGTCTCAGGCGAAAGCGATATATGCAGATGGAGGCATGTCGCTCAGAATATTAAACGTTTTCGATTCGAAATCATTCAATAGGTTCAAGTATGCAAGGAGTGTTGTGATGCCGAGATTGAAGCTGGACGGACTTTCCCGGAGAAATTTTTTTACGCGCACTGGCTGTGGAGCTGTAATGCTCAGCACCACCGGCACGCTGATGACAACCACCGTGCTTCGGGCCGATGACAGGCCTGTTGATGCAAGTGGTCGAGTGATTGCAGGGTTTGAAAATAATGAGCAAGAGACACGGGCAGAAGGCAGCTGGAAGCCTTTTTCTAATCGAAAAATACGTGTCGGGATTGCAGGGTTTGGTTTATGCAAATTTGGTGCACAATTCGGGTTTCAGGATCATCCAAATGTCGAAGTGTCAGCGGTGACTGATTTACTCCCAGATCGTCGAGCAGAGCTGGCAAAGGCATGTCGTTGCAAAAAGACGTATGAATCCTGTGAAGCAATGCTCGATGACGACATGATTGAAGCAGTTTATATTGCGACAGATGCGCCGAGTCATGCAAATTTAGCAATTAAAGCTCTCCAGCGAGGCAAGCATGTTGCTTCTGCTGTGCCTGCAGTCTTTGGTTCTCTCGAAGACGCCGATAGGCTTTTTGAGGCGGTTAAAAAATCAGGTCAGCACTACATGATGTTTGAAACATCATGCTTTCATAAAGATCTCTTTGCATGGCATCGGCAGTACGAGAACGGTGATTTTGGAAAAATTGTGTATTCGGAAGGAGAATACTATCACTACTTTGGGCAACCGCTTGGTGGATACAACCCTCAAACGCGAACTGTTGACACAAATGGATGGCGGAAAGGACTGCCCCCGCAATGGTATCCAACACATGCAACAGCATTTTATGTCGGGGTGACCGGTCAGCGATTTACGGAGGTGTCCGCTCTTGGTAATCCAAGTGTCGTGCCTCACCTCCAGGCTAAAAACAATCGATATAAAAACCCGTTTGGATCAGAGGTGGGCCTTTTTCGAACAACCGAGGAAGGTATGTCACGCATGGCAGTGTCGTGGGATATGCCATCAGCGCACGGTGAGCAGGGCCGTGTATATGGACAAAAAAATAAAAAGTCCATGGTGTCTACGGTGCGTCCAACACTACCTCCTCAGGTTCGCGGGGGATCCCATGGTGGTTCGCACGGACACCTGACAAGTGAATTTATCGATGCGATACTTCGTAATAGAAAGCCTTGGATTGATATAGCGCAATCACTCAATATGACTGTTGCAGGAATCGTGGCTCACCAGTCTGCTCTTCGGAATGGTGAAATCATGAAAATCCCACAGTACATATTTGAAAAGTCGTAGATCTCTCGTGCCGTCGATATGGCGTCAAGAAAGTTGCCCGATGGCCACTTCCCTTGAGCAACTCCCATCTCAGTGAACGGCGTTGTTGTGCTTGTGGAGCCGAAACTGCCCGTATGCACGCGACTTTTTTTGGTTTCGTTAGTGTTGCCTAACAAACAATATGTGCATTCCTGGCAATCGATCAAGCACCAAATTTGCCGAAGCGGCCAGCATGGGCCATGGCAAGGAGCATAAGGTGCTTTGCTGGAAACTGTCCAAGCCCGCCACTAAGACAGTTTCTCTCTCCAAACGCAGTCGATCCGTCTGGACGACACGTATCGGCGACTAGCAGCGTAGGTACCGGGTGCCATGAGTGACTTTTCAGCGTGCTTGGCGTGGAGTGATCACCCGTCACGATCAGAACGCTCGGATTCAGTTTCTCGATGCGAGGAATCATTTTGTCCAGTTCCTCGATTCGCTTCACTTTGTCATGGAAATTTCCGTCTTCGCCAGTTGAGTCAGTGTATTTAAAATGAAGAAAAAAGAAGTCATAGTCATTCCAGCACGTGGTGAGTTCATCAATCTGCTCGCTGAGTGTCTGTGGTGTGCCAACGAGTTTCATGCCAACGAGGCTTGCGAGACCCTTGTACATGGGGTAGACCGCGATTGCAGCAGCACGTAGGCCGTAAAGCTCTTCGTATGTTGGTAGGGCTGGCTTGCTAGCAAAGCCCCGCAGCGTGAGGCCATTTGCTTTTGGTTCATCCTTGAGGATTTCACGGGCCTGGCGAACAAACTCTTTCGCAACGTCGGCGGTTGGCGTAGCAGCAGGGTCGAGTGGCTGTGGTTCTAGAGGCCGTACTCCAGTAGCCTGAGGATCAGTATCAGCGACTCTGCCATCGAGGCCAGTTCCTCGGAACACCACGACAAAACGGTGCTCTTTTACAGGCTTTACAAACACTTCAAAGCCATTTATTGCAACCGCTTGAAGCTTTTTAACAACCTGAAAACTCTCTTCAGAAGGAATCCGACCCGCTCGTCGATCACTGATGAGACCATCGCTGTCGAGTGTACAGAAATTTCCCCGAGCCGCGACGTCGTTGGGGCCGAGTTCAAAGCCGATACCAGTTGCTTCAAGTGCTCCTCGGCCAATCTTGAACTGAAGTGGGTCGTAACCGAAAAGACCAAGGTGTCCGGGGCCTGAACCTGGTGTGATGCCAGGTAGCACTGGGATGCTCGAGCCGCTTGTACCAATTCCAGCAAGCCTGTCGAGGTTTGGTGTCACAGCGGTCTCAAGCTCTGTCTTTCCACCCGGATCCAACGGCAGCCCGCCAAGCCCATCTGCAACAAGCATAATAATCTTGGAGTTATTCTTGTCTTTGAGTTCTTGGATCAGTTCATGCTCGGTCACAACAGAATCTCCACGGAAAGAAAAGGAACGACAGCAATACTTTTCACTCAGTTGTCGGTTGCAGAGGGAGAGTCTGCAAGGGGGGGCACCTGACGTTCGTGTTGCCAGCAAAGCCGGAAGCCGAGATGGGTCAGATATCCAATTGGGCCTGAAAGAAAAGTGAGTGCCAGAGAAAGGCTGCGGAGCGGCCATGGAATGCGACAGGCTATTGCTTCCTTCGCTACTACGGTTCCAACAACCATGTCGAAAACGAGATAATGAGTCCAGGCAGCCGCGAATACAAAGTCGTCACTAAAAGCATTTCGGAGCCCAGAAATGGTCATCACGTCGCTCGGCGGGGGGCCAAGGATCGTAAATCTCCAAGCAATGATCCCTAGGTAAATCATAGCTAACATTCCGGGGATGAGCCGTTTGCACAGCGTATCACGGACAAAAAGACGCCCTGGAAAGACGATCAGTGGGATCCATGCAAGGAGGGCAATCGTGTTAGTTATTTGGAAGAGTTGCTCAGCCATCCTGTTCTCCGGTAAGGTTTCGCGGTCTCAACGATGTGTGGTACGTCTTTCGTGAAAGCCTAGCATTCGAATGAGTTGAGTATTAGAGTTTTTGTGTCTTGCATTTTGTCCTTGAAAAGAGCACCACTGAATATGAGCGCCGCACGATCCAAACCCTCCAATGATCCAATTTCCTATGATGCCTCGGCCGTGCTTGCTACCGGTGGAATCCAACAATCGGATTTGGATGCACTTGATAGCCCGCTTGCTGAGGCGAGGAAGACAAGCCTTCAAGATCTTGAGCACTGGAGGGCAGAAAGTGCTGGAGCAAATCCACTTGATCCAGCATTTATTGATTTGCCGGAACGTCTCCTCACCGATTATGGGACAAGCCGGCCAGAAAGTGAACTGTTTTCAATACTCCAGACAGCACGACGTCTGCGCGAAGCAGTAGATCGCGTCGTCGTGCTTGGTATTGGCGGGTCATATATGGGCACTCGGGCGCTCTTTGAGTCGTGCTGTCACCCATTTCACAATGAACTCTCCCGAGGTGAGCGAGGTGGACGACCACGTCTATCATTCGAAGGTTTTAATATCGACAATGATTCCGCGCATGGCCTTCTCGATGTGCTGCAATCGCATCCTCACGGAATGGATCGAGATGATCTCCTTGCTCAATGGGCAATGCTGGTAGTAAGTAAAAGTGGTGGCACTCTTGAGACGGCCGCAGCGACACGGCTTTTCCTGAGTGCGCTTCATGCATCAGTTGGTGGCGATGCGAAGCAGGTCGCGGAACGAGTCGTTCCAGTGACAGGAGCGAGCGGAAAACTTGCGAGCTTGGCAAAAACAATCGGATGCCCGGATGTTTTTGGCATTCCTAATGGTGTCGGTGGACGATTCTCTGTGTTCACTGCGGTTGGTCTTTTGCCCGCTTCAATTGTTGGTGTCGATATTGTTCGCCTCCTCGAAGGCGCTGCAGCAATGACACAACGCTTTCGGGAGTCACCGGTTTCTGAAAATCCAGTTTTGCAATACGTTGCAGTCTCTCATTTGGCTGAAAAGAAAATGGGAGCAACTATACGGGTTCTTTCAAGCTGGAGTAATCAGCTTGAGTCAGTCGGCCTTTGGTACGACCAGTTGCTCTCTGAAAGCCTTGGGAAAGGTGAGAAAGGTGCTACACCACTGACTACAGTCACCACTCGTGACCTGCACTCACGAGGGCAGCAGCATCAAGATGGACGCAGAGACAAGATCATCACGAATCTATGTGTTGGGGAGTCCCGACGTGATCATATTGGCCTACCTCCGCTGAGCGGGTCGTCTGGCAACGAAGATCAACTCGATGACCTTGTTGGTACAACATGGCCGACCATGCTTGCAGCCGCGACAGACGGCACAAACGAAGCGTATGCCTCAGCGAAACGCCCAACGGCGACTATCCATCTGCCGCAAATAGATGAATTCATCATTGGTCAGCTTCTGCAACTGCTTATGCTTGCTACTGTTGTTGAGGGTCGGCTTGTTGGGACGAATCCATACGGCCAGCCGGGTGTGGAGGCATATAAAAAATTTATGATGAAAAGGCTTCGGCCGAATGAATGACACGAGGTTGTTGCTGCTTGTGCTAAAATCTTGAAATTCATCTGCATGGAGAAATAAATGGCCGTTACAATTACATGGACAGGACACGCTAC
>JABHNP010000216.1 GCA_018694455.1 Planctomycetaceae bacterium
AGTAGGCCCTCTGCTTCGCCATGAGATTATTTCGAAAGTGCCTCGCGACGACGGATACGTTTTGAGCTATCTCCGTAGACATACTCCATGGTCAATGATTGAGATTTTGGCTGATTGTGGCCTCCCGGTAAAGGTCTATGGCCTTGGCGAAAGAGCGTCGATCGGACAGCTCTCTTTCCGGCCAATCGATGAGTGTCAGTTTGCAGAAGATCTTGCCCATTGCCGAGCTGTTGTGTCGGCGGCCGGGAATCAACTTATTGGAGAGGCGTTACATCTTGGAAAGCCTATGTTTGTCTTGCCTGAGAGGGCTCATGGCGAGCAGTCAACAAATAGTTATTTTCTGCGAGATACTAAGTGTGGTGATTTTGAGTATCTCGAGCAGGTCACTTTACGTCAGATAAAAATCTTTCTTGATAATCTTGAACAATATAAAGTTCCATTATCCAAAATGGTTGGGCAAATGGATGGTACTCAAACTGTTGTTGAGATTATCCAACGATGGATTGGTCAGCATGAAAGCAATCCTTAACGGAGCTGACGAAACATAATCGAGCTTACGGCGTCAGGGATTTCACGATCATTGGGATGATTGATCGAATAGCTCTGCCTCGGTGACTTATCAGACTCTTCACTGCCTGTGAAAGTTCTCCAAATGTTTGATGGTATTCGGAAATAATGAAGTAGGGGTCATATCCGAAACCGCTCTTGCCCCTGGCGGACTTGGCAATATGACCGTAGCAACGACCGTCAGCTGTTGCTTGTATTGTTCCGTCCGGCGCGGCTAGTGTCGCATGACACGCGTAGTACGCGATACGACGAGCGTGAGGTGTTTGAGCGAGTCTTTCAATGAGAAGCGTGTTATTTTCCGCGTCAGTGGCCTGTGGGCCAGCAAAACGTGCTGAATAAACGCCGGGTGAACCTTCAATTGCATCAACAACCAGCCCGCTGTCCTCTGCTAAGACCCAGTGGTTGAGCGCTTGAGCTTGCTGAACAGCTTTTAAAGCTGCATTTTCAGCAAATGTACTGCCAGTTTCAGCAACACTGACAGCAGACGTAAAATCTCGTAACGACTTACATTTAATTTTGTATGGATCGAGTAGAACAGATATTTCCTGCTGCTTTGCCAAGTTCGTTGTGCCAATTACAAGTGTTGTTGGCAAAGAGGAATTCATCACCGTTTGTGTTCCAGAAGAAAAGAGCTTTCCTCGTAAGAAGAATTTAACGTCGTCCAAGGGGAAGGCGAGGCACATCAATTGGTCGTGGGTCGACGTCAAGAAGAATACCATCAACTCGCTTTGGAAGAATGGTTCCCATGGCTAGCTTTTCAGGGTCTGGACCAAGGCCATTTTTAATCCGTATAAATTCAGGATGTGGTTGCTGAGGTCCACCTTGATTTCCAACAGTTACCTGAGAAAGACTTCCAACACAAACAACACTCGATTCCCGATCGTGAAACTCCCAAGCTTGCCAGCCTTGTTTTCGTAACGCTTCTGTAAGTCGGTGAGCGTTTTCTGCAGCTTTGATGAGTCGACTCTCTGCCCCATCGTCATTTGATGCATCCATTGCTCCTTGACCGAAACTTCCGGCACCAGTGAATGTTGCTACACGCACGCTATAGCGACCAGGGCAATCGAGCAGGCTATGATCGACATCAGCGTTCATTTCAATCACAAAAGAATCAAGTTGCGGCCGACTAAAATATTCAGAGGGCAGAAGAGGATTAGGAATCATAAAAGCCATTCGCATGGGGGCTTTTGCAGCTTGTTTATCCAGGCCTATCATGCGACGGAAGTCAGAGAATGCGCGACTTTTTCCTTTATCGCCCAATAGGGCCTGTGGTCGCAGAGATTTGATTTTTGAAAGAGTTTTTTGTGCTCTGGAATCATTGCAAGAAGCAAAGTCTCCAACCATTACAGCAACTTCGAGAACTTGTGTAGAGTTGGCATACTTCATTTTCTTTGGTGATCCGTCAGGGTTAAGCCCAAGGCCACGTTGTTCGCC
>JABHNP010000328.1 GCA_018694455.1 Planctomycetaceae bacterium
AATTTCGCGTGCAAGTTAGCCGACACCATGGTTCAAGATGTGCACTATGAATATGACCCCCAAAAGAGGTCGGCAGAACTCCTCGGCGTTGGTCGCAGTACGATTCGAGCATCAGTACGACCTCGATTAGTTGACTCCGTAAGCATGCTCGAACTCTACGACTCAGTTGAGCTTGCTCTGCGTGGGAAGATTGCTTTCATTCGTGACCGCCATTATGTAGTTCGGGATAAAAAAGATGAGCCAGGCCAAGAGATTGTCATTATTGATGAATTCACAGGGCGTATCGCTGAAGGAAGATCATGGCGAGACGGACTTCATCAGGCAGTTGAAGCGAAAGAAGGTCTCGAAGTAAAAACTGGTCGCGGTGGCCACGCAGCTCGAATAACAATTCAGGACCTTTTTGCGCGCTGGCCCAACCTTGCTGGCATGACAGGAACCATTGCAACCAGCGCTGGTGAAATTGGTCGCACCTACGACGTTGGTATTGCTATCGTGCCAACCAACAGACCTGCCATACGCCAACGCCTCAAGCCCCGGGTCTGCAAGAGTTACGATGAAAAGTTGCATGAAATTGTACGTGACATCAAAGATGTTCACGTGACAGGAAGACCCATACTGATTGGCACGCGATCGATCGATAAATCTGAAGACCTCTCTAAAATCTTGACATCCGAGGGCCTCACACATACGGTGCTGAATGCGCGAAACGTTGCCTCCGAAGCCGAGATTGTTGCTGCGGCAGGTGGGCGCAACCAGATCACCGTCTCAACCAACATGGCTGGACGAGGCACTGATATTAAACTGGGCGATGGTGTTGAAGACCTCGGTGGCCTCCATGTTATCTGCACTGAGCTTCACGATTCTGCCAGAATTGATCGGCAACTCGTCGGGCGTTGCGGCCGTCAAGGTGATCCTGGAACATGGCGACAGTTTTTAGCTGTCGACGATGACATCCTTGTTGAGGGATATGGACCAAAACGTGCAAAGCGAATTAGCCGTCGTCTCCAACGGCAACTCAAAGGGAATCCAGAACGACTTCTTGCATTCTTTCAGCGTGCCCAACAACGAGTCGAGGCTCGACACAGACGGCAACGCAGGGCTCTGGAATATATGGAGAGACAAAAAGCTGAATCCCACATCCAGATGAGCCAGGATCCCTACCTCGACGCAGCAAGCTAATTCTCTCGCCCATATCCTCTCGTCCAGAGGGCTCTCCTTCCCAAAGCCGCAAAACAACTTAATATGCGGTTGCCTCAATTTTGAAAAAACTCTTCTATCGGTAAGCTATGGCTTGCTGAGGACTGGGGTTACTGCGTTTATAAAGTCCAGTTGACGGCTGACGCTTGCATTTGTGAATGTCTCGGTCCTCTACATCTCAGGAACACCACATGGCTAGGATCGCAAAGAAATGGCTGACGCATCTCAATATATTTGAGATCTGTAAAACACCTCACTTGGTAGAGCTAAGCCTGCCCCTCGTACTCATTACTGCCATCGGTTTTGCTACACCTCGTGCTTGGTCGCAGGATAACGCGTCTCCTCAGGAAAAACCTGACACGAGTAGTAAAAACACAACAGCGGAGGAAAACGCTGAAGTTCAATCCCTTTCTACGATTTCAGATGAAGCACCCGCCACGCTGCCCAACACGAATAGCATGCTCCCTCCTGCTGATACCGCTCCCCTAGAAAAAGAAACTGCATCGCAAACTGCTACACCACCGCTTTCGGCAGGTATGAAATCGACTTCACAACCAAGCACACCAGACACAACTGCTGACGGCACAGTGTCAGTTGTCATTCAACCAGACAATATGACACCACCACCTACTGCCACGAAAACAACAAGTACAGTACCTCCTGCTGAGCCACGAAACTCAGTAACCTCAGTACATTCAGAAACGCCTCCTGCGTCAGAAAAAACGACTGCGACAATGTTGCTGGAAGGGATTCTTGAACCGCTAGAGTTGAATCAGATAGGTGATGATGACAATCCTCGCAACTCAAATCTTTACGCAAGACCATTACCGCTCATCGAGGCACTTCAGCGTTCCGGAGATCGCAGCCGAAGACTCTGGATCACTCAGGCATACTGGCAGGTTTCTCGAGGTTACGCGAGCATCCGCTTTGCAACTGAGGCCAAAGAACGCCTTCAGTTCATTGCGCCCGGCAGTGATCCCCACGACCAGATGGTACTCGATGTAGCCATCGCCGCAGCTGAGGCAGATCTAGCTGATGCTCATGCTGAATTAATTGCTGCTCAGCAACAGCTCATTGATCTCGTCAGACTCCCTGTCAGTGAACCTGCTCCATGGCCAGTCGATCGTCCACTCGCGGGACAATACGAGACTCACTTTGCAGCAATTTTTGCAACAAGACCAGCTACGGGGCGTATCCGAGCTATCGACCAGATGCTTCCGAGTAAGCATGATGCAGTTGAGGCGAGAGCCGGGGCAGTCGTAGCAGCAAAAGTAGCAATGGATCGCGCTGAGATCGATCATGCACGCGCGAAACGCCCTATTGAAGCAGTCGTTGCAGCTCATCGTATGCTTCGTCAACAGCAACGGGAGTTCGCCGAGTCACTCGCAACATACAATCTCGATATTGCGGAATACGCAATGGCCGTCGCTGATGCCTCCGTTCCCGATGATCGGTATGTGTCGATGCTCATCGGGACGCCTATCCAATGGACCCCGCAACCTATTTCAACAGTCATTCCGGCAACTAATCTACAGCCTGTCGAACAACCGGGAATATCTCTACAACCTTAGACTTTAAATCGTATTCAACTGTCATAAAGGCGCTCACGAACTAGTTTCCAACTTCTCATTGGTGCGTAAAAGAGCCTGTACGGAACGTACGACGAGCACCGCGGTGTTACCAATGCCTCACAAAACTGATACATCTCACAATCAGTCGACAACCGAGCACGAGAGAATGCCTAAGACGCTCACTGCGCAATTCTCCGACTCTAACAAACAGAGCTCAAAACGCCTCCGGATCGGTAATGTGGATGTTGTCCCTCCAGTGTTGCAGGCCCCCATGGCTGGCTATACAAATTTCGCGTTCCGACAGGTCGTAAGAGAATTTGGTGGCGCAGGGCTTCTTGCAACAGAGATGATCGCAGCCCGGAGTGCTATCTGGCTGGAAACAAACCGAGGCGAACACCCAGATCGCCTCTGGGGAGTACACGATGAACCAAGACCGCTCGCCGTTCAGATGTGGGACAATGACGCTAACAATTTGGCCGCAGTGGGAAAGCGGCTCTCGCGTGACTTTGGAGTAAGTGTCATTGATCTCAACTTTGGTTGTCCGGTTCGACAGGTCACAGAAAAAGCCCACAGCGGATCGTGGTTACTCCGTGACCCTGATCGCGTAGGCCAGATTGTTCGTCGTGTCGTTGACGCCTGTGGCGATACTCCAGTGACAGCAAAAATTCGCCTCGGCTGTTCCGACAATTGCCAGACAGCAATTGAAGTAGCGCAACGTGTTGAAGAAGCTGGGGCCAGTTGCCTTACTGTTCATGGTCGAGTAGCAGCTCAATATTTCAAAGGTAAAGCCGACTGGGAAGCTATCCGGCAGGTCAAACAAAGTGTCTCTCGCATGCCCGTCGTTGGAAACGGTGACATCACATCGGCTGAAGAGGCGGTCTCACGTTTACAAGACTTTGAGATTGACGGAGTCATGATCGCACGTGAGTGCCTTGCGAAACCCTGGATTTTTTCCCAGGTTGCTGCACTTCTGCGAGGTGAACCCAAACCCCCTGATCCGACACTCGAGGAACAGAAAAATATTGTTCTGCATCATTACGAGCTTGTATGTAAGCGGTTTGGTATTGAACGAGGCACTCTCCTCATGAGAAAATTTGCCTGTTCGTACGCACAAGGAATTCCGGGGGCGAGAGACTTTCGCGGACATGTGTCGCGAGTCACGAATCAGCAGGAGTTTCTTGACGTTGTCCGTCAGTATTTCCCAAAGCCGAACGAGAGCTAAAAGCCTGTTTCGTCGTGTTTAAAGCATGGCGAAATAAGGAAGCGCGTATCAACGCGAATAGCTCGTAAATAGTTGATCCGAGTTATGCAAAACCCAAAAACTATGTCTTGACCAAAGACCTCAAGAAACAAACAGACGACGCGATCACGACAAAGCGTTGTCAAATTGGCGGGTGCTGGTAATTTTCTGCAGATTTACGCCCACATTCAGCGCCAGAACTGTCGAAACCTTATATTATACGTATAGTAGTATTAGAGAGATATCGAACAGACTCTCTGACAATACATTACATCCTTCCTGATTTGCTTGGAGTTAATCCCTATGACACAGCCTTGGATTGAAGGCCGCTTCGAAGAAAACATGGTTTTAACAACTGTTGAGCAGGCGATTAATTGGGCCCGTCAGTCAAGTATTTGGCCAATGACGTTTGGCTTGGCGTGTTGCGCGATCGAAATGATGGCCGCGGGTGCAAGTCGATACGACATGGACCGCTTTGGTGCAGGTGCCTTCCGTGCAACACCCCGACAGGCTGATCTCATGGTTGTTGCTGGGACTGTCACATACAAAATGGCAAGTAGAGTTCGAAGGCTCTACAACATGATGCCCGATCCCAAGTATGTCATTGCAATGGGAGCTTGCACCACAGGTGGTGGGCCATACTTCAAATGGGGTTATCACGTCGTGAAAGGTGTCGACCTTGTAGTGCCCGTGGATGTTTATGTTCCCGGCTGCCCTCCACGCCCTGAGAGCCTCCTCGAGGGATTAATGAGAATACAAGATAAAATCATGGGCCAAAAACTTGCGAAAAGTTTAGATGGGTCTGGAAAAATTTCTGATGAACTTCCTGTCCCTCACCATTCAGGTTACGTGAGGTCAGCTGTCGAAGATGATGGAACACTGGTTTATGACCATCAAAAAGTACAATCGTAAAAATTACTTTCTGCATGCAAAAAAGTTTGGAAAATTGAATGAGCGAACGGTTAGAAATAAAAAATCTTCATGTTGCTGTTGAAGACCAAGAAATACTCAAAGGAGTTGACCTTGCCATCGGCCGCGGCGAAGTACATGCGCTCATGGGCCCAAATGGATCAGGCAAAAGCACTCTCGGATACGCCATCATGGGGCATCCGTCATACGAAGTCACAAATGGCTCAGTTGAATTGATTGATGCAGATGGCACGAGACATGACATTCTCGCGATGGAACCTGACCTGCGAGCACGAGCAGGTGTTTTCCTAGCGTTCCAGCGTCCAATGGCGATTCCGGGCGTGCGTCTCGCTGATTTCCTTCGACATTCCGTAACCAACATTCGCAATCCTGACCGAAAAGAAGGTCAGGAACTTATGCCTATGCGGGACTTTCGAGGCGAATTAAAAAGCAAGATGCAAGACTTGTCGATCGACACTGAATTCGCACGACGGTATGTCAACGATGGTTTTTCTGGTGGAGAAATGAAACGTGCTGAAATTCTTCAACTCGCCATGCTTCGGCCACAATTTGCAATTCTTGATGAAACTGACAGTGGTCTCGATGCTGATGCAGTTCGACTTGCTAGTGAGAGTATTGCACGCATCGGTGGCGCAGAGATGGGGATTCTCATAATTACCCACCACGAGCAACTCCTAGAACACAACATTCCTCTACAAACACATGTCATGCTGGGCGGACGTATTGTTGAATCCGGTGGCCCGGAACTCGCTGCCGAACTTCATAAACAGGGTTACGACCGAATTAGAAAGGCGTATCCCGAAGCTGCGGCGGCAGAAGAAGCTATGGAAGCTGAGCGTCGTCTTGAAACGACAACATCCTGAATCAAACCAAGAAACGTTGAAAAGGAAATCACACGATGTCTACTGACACTGACGCATCTTCGACCCTCGCGCTCGGGGAAATTAATAAGTACGATTTTCGTACGAACACACCGAGTGTTTTCAAAGCTCGTCGTGGGCTCGACAGGGATATTGTGTCCCAGATTTCCGAAATGAAACAAGAACCGACTTGGATGCGTGACTTCCGCTTGAAGTCACTTGATATTTTCAACTCCAAACCAATGCCAAAATGGGGTGGAGATATTGGCATCGATTTTCAGGATATTTTCTATTACCTGAAGCCGGCGGAAAAGCAAGGTAAGACGTGGGAAGAAGTTCCAGAAGAGATCAAAAAGACTTTTGATCGTCTTGGGATTCCTGAAGCTGAGAGGAAGTTTCTCTCAGGCGTCAAAGCACAATTCGAAAGTGAAGTTGTCTACGGATCACTTGCAGAAGATCTTGCCAAAAAAGGTGTTATTTTCACAGACACAGACACCGCCGTGCGAGAACATCCGGATCTTTTAAAAGAATATTTCGGATCGATTATTCCACCAACTGACAACAAGTTTGCTGCTCTTAATTCAGCGGTGTGGTCTGGTGGCTCCTTCATTTACGTCCCTAAGGGAGTCTCTATCGAGTTCCCTCTTCAGGCATATTTCCGCATTAACGCTGAAAGCATGGGTCAGTTTGAGCGAACACTCATTATTGTTGATGAAGGTGCTCACGTGCATTACGTCGAAGGCTGTACTGCTCCGATGTATTCAACAGAAAGTTTGCATTCAGCGGTGGTTGAAATTGTGGTCAAGAAACATGGTCGATGCCGCTATACAACCATTCAAAATTGGGCAAACAATATCTATAACCTTGTCACTAAACGTGCCCTTGCTTACGAAGGCGCCATGATGGAATGGATTGACGGTAATCTTGGAAGCCACCTCACCATGAAATATCCTGCGGTCTATATGATGGAACCAGGGGCTCGTGGTGAAATACTTTCAATAGCTTTCGCTACTGCCGGCCAGCACCAAGACGCGGGTGCAAAACTCGTTCACGCAGCACCGAATACATCTGGTCGAATTGTTTCAAAAAGTATTTCAAAAAATGGAGGCCGCTCAAGCTACCGAGGTCTGGTTCGTGTTGAGCCAGGTGCAAAAAAGAGTCGCTCCAGTGTGGTCTGTGATGCATTGATTCTTGATGATATCAGCCGTAGCGACACATATCCGTACATTGAAATCGAAGAACAAGATGTCTCAATTGGTCACGAAGCGAGTGTTTCCAAAATTGGTGAAGAACAATTGTTTTATCTCATGAGCCGGGGCCTCACAGAGGCTGAAGCAAGCACCATGATCGTCGGTGGTTTTATCGAACCGCTGGTGAAGGAATTGCCCATGGAATACGCCGTTGAGATGAATCGTCTGATCGAATTACAGATGGAAGGTTCCGTCGGTTAAACTTCTTCCTCCCTTAGACCCCCTTACTTGGCTTCATGACGACGACAACAGCACCCGCCCCAACGTTCAATCGGCACGCACTAGAACAACTGCTTTCTGAACAACCTCTGCCCGAGTGGGCCGAGGCTCACCGGCTCTTGTGCATGGATGTACTCGAAGAACTCTCGCTACCGGAACGCCATCAAGAGCACTGGATGAGAACAGACCTTCGTATGTTCAAGCCAAATGCCTGGGGATTGCGACTGCAACCGTCAAACGAATTGCCTGAAGGTCTTCTAGCGGCACGCTTCCCTGCTTCAAACGACTCTTCTCAAGACGTTCAAGCGATGGGGAAAACTGACTACGCAGGTCATTTCAAGACAATAAACGGACACGTCGTTCAGAATGAACTTGATTCATCTTTAAAAGACCAAGGTGTTGTCTTCGGCACTGCAGAAGATGTCCTTGCAGACAGCAGTGATGTTCTGAAAAAACATTGGCTGCAAATTATTGATACAAAAAAAGATTACTTTGCAGCTCTCCACGGTGCATTCCACCGTGGCAGCATGATTCTCTATGTTCCTCCGGGCGTAAAAATTGCTGAGCCAATTCATTGCCTTGCGGCAATCGATAACGGTGGCGTCGATACCTCGCATGTACTTGTCGTTCTAGGAGACGGTGCTGAAGCGACTGTTCTCACCGAAACAGCTAACTGCGGAACAACTGGATCTGACACAGGGTTTCATTGCGGTGGAACGGAGATAGTAGTCGGTGAAAATGCTTTTCTTCGCATGGTGAATGTTCAAAACTGGGATCGTGGCGTTTGGCATGTCGCACGGCAAAAAGCAGTTATTCATAAAAATGGCAAACTACAGTGGACGCTGGCAGCACTTGGTAGCCGACTGTCTCAAGTCGCTCAAGATGTTGCTCTTGTAGGAGAAAATGCTGAGGCGCAAGTGAATGGAGTGATGTTCACCGAAGGAAAACAACAACTCGTTTACAATACACTTCAGCATCACGAAGGCCCCTCCTGCCGTAGTGACCTTTTGTATAAAGGTGCCCTCCAAGACCGAAGCCGGATCGTCTGGCGTGGAATGATCAAAGTTGATAAAGCCGCACAAAAAACTGATGGCTACCAGCGAAATGACAACCTCATGCTTTCTGCTGCAGCGCGTTCCGATTCAATACCAGGCCTTGAAATTGAAGCCGATGACGTTCGTTGCACTCATGGAGCTACAAGTGGACGAGTTGACGAAGAACAAATTTTTTATGCACAAGCACGTGGTTTGTCGGCAGATGAGGCTGCCCGACTTGTTGTCGCAGGATTCTTTCAGCAAGTTTTCGACCGTATAACAATTGCTTCTGTTCGAGAAGCATTGGCAACGGCAATCGGAAGCCGAATCCGAAGGGTTTCTTGATCCTTGAAAAACAGTCGCTTCTAAGTCCCTAAAGAGCTTTTCATTTATGTCCCAATTCGTTCATGTAGCAAGTACTACCGACATCCCAGACCCCGGTAAGTTACTCGTTGAGGTCGATGGAGAGATGATCGCCCTATTCCATGTTGATAAATCATTTTATGCCATCGATGATGTTTGTACGCATGATGGTGGCCCTCTTGTAGATGGTGAACTCAAAGACTACACCATCGCCTGTCCGAGACATGGAGCAAAGTTCGATATTCGTACTGGTGCAGCTCTCTCGATGCCAGCCATCCGGCCTACTCTTGCACACGACGTAAAAGTTGAAGATGGAGCAATCTCAGTGCGTCTGCGTGAAGCTGGGTCAGGCCCCAGCGGAAACCCAAGCTCACCTACTCCACAAAGAGCAACGACCGCAAGCGTTCTCCCAACTCAGGCCGCCGACAAGCCTGAAACTATTGCATCTCCTGATGAGAAGACTCCAACCGAAAGCCTAACGAGCACGACTCTCTCTGAGGACATTGTGCGTGAACTATTAAAACAAGTTAAGGACCCTGAATTATTCGTCAATATTATTGACCTTGGACTTATTTACAACGTTTCGTTTAGTCCGGCATCTGAAAACCCGAAACAGCATGTCTCAATTGATATGACGATGACAAGTCCGGCTTGCCCTGCTGGCCCACAGTTAATTGCTGATACAAAACGTGCTGTTAATACGCATGAAGCAGTCGAAGATGTCGAGGTTCGTATTGTTATGGAACCACCCTGGACGCCAGACCGAATGACTGATGACGGCCGTGACCAACTAGGAATCTTTTGAGTCTTTCCCCTACTGCACT
>JABHNP010000405.1 GCA_018694455.1 Planctomycetaceae bacterium
CGCGCTTTTTAAGATATGCCGTGCCGTACGGCTCAGCCCATCGGTCAAAATCACCACGACCGAGATTTTTAAATTTCCACTGTTTCCCGTCACGCGACGCAAAGCAAACCGGTTGGTGCCCCTGCGAAAACCCACCAATATTGACATCAAACCCCGAGTTCTCGGGCAGCGTTTCCGGGCCATCATGTCCACCAACATGGTACTTGCCGATGTGCGCCGTTGTGTATCCATTTTCTTTCAGTGACTCAGCAATCGTAATTGCTTCTGCCCCGACATCTTCATGCTGCGGCGGTCCTTTGAATTTTGCCTGTTCCTTCGAAATACCTCCCCGACCATTCCGGTTGAGATTCCCAACAACATAAATGTCGTTAAACCGACGTGGTGCATACTGACCGGTAAGCATCGCCGCGCGGGTTGGTGCACAATTTGGCTGAGCATAGGCAAAAGGAAAACTGACTCCTTTTCCTGCCAATTGAGCCACGTTTGGCGTCTGATACATCGTCGGTGCCGTTCCACACGTCGATTCAGACACACCAACATGGTTCCACCCAAGATCGTCAGCCATAAGAATTATGATATTTGGCTTTTCAGCACCGAAAGCCACACTTGTCACAAGCCCCGCAACAAACAGACAGATGCATGGTCGAAACATTCTCAGACCTCCCTTTTCACCGAGCGCAGAAATTTGTCTCTTACGAAGAACAAAACCTCACTTCTTGTGACATCTTACAAGGATTCCTGCAACTCTTCTATTCTTTGGGACGCCTCCCAACGCGAATGGGGACCTGTATCACATCATCCTCACGGAGCACAGTCAGTGTTACTTCGTTACCAATCGGCAACCGCGTCAGCATCAGAACGAGCATGGAGGGGCTATCTATATACTCATTATCAAGCTCTGTAATGACATCACCCGACCGAAGTCCTGCCATGGAAGCAGGTGATTGCTCTGCAACTGCTGCAATCAGGACGCCTCCAGCAGGTCTTTCGCGAAGCCGAAGCCCGACATGCCCTCGCTCAACGTGCCCCTGTTGACGTATTTCTTCACAAATACGCCGAGCTGTTGTACTCGGAATTGCGAACCCGATTCCTCGAAAGCTTTTTCCAACAATCGCAGTTGTAATCCCCATTACCCTCCCATGTACATCCACAAGTGGACCTCCTGAATTACCTGGGTTGATTGACGCATCTGTTTGCAGAAATTCTTCATAGGGGTTTCCGACCACTCCTCGGCGGCCCATGCCACTGACAATTCCGTACGTCAAGGTACGCTCAAGGCCATAGGGGTTTCCAATCGCCCATACCATTTCACCGACTTCGAGTGTTTCGCTATCCCCCCAATCTGCGACGGGCAGATCATCGGCCATAATTTTCAACACCGCCAAATCTGTTGCAGCATCAGCTCCTACAAGCTGCGCCTGAAAAACTCGCTTGTCAGCCAAGCGGACTTCAATAGCCTCGCTCTGAGAGACAACATGATAGTTGGTCGCAATGTACCCATCAGATGAGATAATCAACCCGGAACCTACAGATTCATCAACAAGGCCAGTCGGAAGACCTCCTCTCAAGGCTGCGATTTCATCCACATATGTTTGCACACGACGCACGCCTGTTACATTCACAACTGATGGACCAATGATACGCGCAAGCGTTGTGAAGAGCTTGCCAACAGAAGACAGTTCAGAGACCATTGCGGCGTCACGAATTGCACGCAACTCGGCCCTGGTCTGGGCGTACCGAATTCTTCCAAGAAATGCTGGCCACACAATGAGTGCAACAAGCACAACAAAACCACAAAAAATAACAACTGTCTTTCGACTGATACCAACCGCCGTGGTTTTTCCTGTCATTGCGTAGCGTAAGTTCCTTTCTTCCTAGGCGTTCCCCCTAAAGCTAGACGTTTCCCCTAAAGCAGCGTCTGCCGTACCTGATCAATTGCCGACTTTGCAGCCCGTGACATGGCGATACCACCACCTCCCAAGATATGCTCCGTGGCAATTACAGAGTCGTCTTTTACAACAATTACATCAACCGCCTGACGTGTTCCTATTGGTCGCACGGGACCTATAGCCATGCCGACAGACGCATTATGGCTTTTCGCGACACCTTTTGCTGCATCAATAAGATTTGGCTTTTCGAGCGACAACTCGGGAAGTACCAATCCTCCTCGAAAAAATGGCTCCGTACCAATCTGCCGCCTGTCAGCCGCCTGTGCAAAGAGGGCGGCGACCCTGCCTGCAGTACCAGCTTCGATGGTCGCCAGACTTGCTGATGCCGCAATCAGTGCTGCACCTGCTGCGTCTTCAACCTCATCATCTTCTTCACCGTACACTAGTTGCCCAAGCTTTTCACGAATCATATTTTCTGTAGCGAAGATTTTTTTCATACAAGAATCCTGATCGTCTGCCCAGGCTGAAATGCGGAGTGTAATAGTTGCTTCGTGCGCGGTGATGCCAACCGTCGGGTCATGTCCTCGCTCAATAAGGCCAGGCAACATCTCTTCAATCGCGCTTTCTCCAGCACCAAAGCATTTGAGCCGCCGATGCCGAAGTACTTTCTTACTGCCTTTTCCTTTTTTCAACTCAATTGATACTGTTTCATTCCACATGCGCCGCATTTCCGCTGGCACTCCCGGAAGAACGTACACAACACATCCATGACCATCGCCCCATCCGTCCGATGCAGGCAATGAAACAGCGATTCCGGGAGCCGTCCCATCAGGATTCTCTATCGGACAACTTCCGTCAGGAAACAAGGCCTGCCGGCGATTACTTTCTGGCATCACAGCATGCCGTACCAAAAAGCGAGAAGTTATCACTTCCAGTGCCTGCTCTGACAAGACCAGTTGCTTTCCAGACAATTCTGCCAAGACATCTCTGGTCAAATCATCAGCAGTCGGACCCAGCCCTCCTGTTGCTACCACCACCTGTGCCCGACGAGCAGCAATCTGAAATGCGTGCACACCTGCCTCAAGAGTATCACACGTGGTCGTGTGATATCTCACAGGAATACCAAGGAGCCCAAGTTCACGAGAAAGCCATTGGCTATTTGTATCAAGCCGTTGCCCACTTGTCAGTTCATCCCCAATTGCGATAATTTCAGCCAACATACGGCATCCTCTTCCCGTCATTCTACGATATCATTTTGTAAGTGATTCTTTCGATCGGCCGTGATATCTTAGTCATTCTTTTTCGACCGACGAAAATTGCCGTCTAACACAACTATATTGTAAAGCCTAAGCCGCAGATGAAAATTGGACTCCTCGGATGTGACGAACAGATTCTAGCGATCGCTTCCGCTGCGGTAGAAGCTGGCCACACCCTCAGCCCTGCGTACGACGTACCGAGTGACTTACCACCAGCGCTTTCGGGTATTGATCGCCAACCACGCGAACAATGGCACGGCCTTTTGGAGGAAGACCTCTGCGATGCTGTCTTGGTTGGGGTCGATGGGTGGAATGAGCAACGGGCGGAGCAAGTGAGAACACTTGTTCAGGCAGGCAGGCTACTTCTTGTTGGCCACCCCGCATCGTTATCAATGCTCTGGGCATACGAGCTAGACATGATTCTCGCTGACTCTACGGCAACAGTCATACCAGCACTTGCAGCACGACAGCATCCGATTATTCAATCACTCAGAACCCTCATCGAGCAATCGATTGCTGGAAATGGTCCACTTGGTTCCATTGAGTCCCTGCAGTTTGAACGTCGACAACCTACTCGTAACGAGGACAGCGTCCTTGCGAGCTTTGCTCGTGATGCCGACATTATTCGAGTACTCATTGGCGACCCATCCCGGCTCATGGCGCTTGGTGGTGGCGACTCCGGATGGGCGACACTCGCTGTAGGACTGAGTGGACCTGACCAAGTATCAGTTCGTTGGCATGTTGCCAAAGGAAAAACCCCTGAACTGTCGATCCAACTTCTCTGTGAGCATGGCCGCATTTGCATTGAAATCCCGCCTGAGGATCGTGGGGCGTGGAAAGTTTCCCACCAATCGGATTCAGAAGCATCAGACCCTCTCTTGAACTTCCCGTCAGAGACCACTGATTTCCAACCCGCTAAAGTGCTTCTTGCACACCTTCTTCAAACTGCTCATGGCAAAAACAAAGGCTCTTCCGAAAGATTAATTCCTCCAGCGACGTGGCCTGATGCTGCCCGCACAATTGAACTGGCAGAGACTATTCCACGAAGTGTCAAACGAGGGAGGGGGATCGACCTCCACCAAGAGGAGTTTAGTGAGTTAGGAACCTTCCGTGGCACGATGGCATCTCTCGGCTGCGGCATCATTATGGCCGGACTCTTTATCGTTTTTGTGGCAACTCTTGTTGGTGGCGTTGCTCGTGCTGCTGGATGGGACTTCGGCGAAAGGCTTGCTTCGATTTGGCCGTACGCAATCCTGACGACATTGCTGCTCTTCCTTGTCCTGCAATTCCTACCTTTTCTCCTTCCCAAAAAAGCAAATAAAAACGCTGATGCAGAAGGTTCCTTCACACGCGACTCTTGAGGATTTTTAAACCACCGTCAAATTCCGCCCAGCCGGTACGGCAGCCGCACCAAAGACCGTGCACTGGCAAGGTATAGGGGTCTGGGAGATACCACCAAACCCAATTCCCGTGAATCGTCGAGTAATACCCTGAAGGGCGGTCGGACACGTTGCCGCCGTTGGCAACTTTTGTCCGGGATCTTCTCATGGTGTACACGCGGGGCTACCTGCTCGTAACAACTTTTGCTGCCCTTGTCGCATTTTCTAGCTTTGCTTGCGCGGAAGATCTCCGACGGACTGCGATCGTGCGGGCCATCGAAACGAGCAGAGACAGCGTCGTCAACATACATGGCGAGAAATTTGTTTCAGACTCCGGCGACGATACTGAGGACCGCAGAGTCAATGGAATGGGTACCGGGGTGGTCATTGACGCTCGCGGCTATGCAGTCACTAATTTCCACGTTGTCGATGGTGTCCGTGAAATTGAGGTAACACTCGCATCAGGACGTACAGTTGCAGCCCGCCTTATCTCCCATGATCGAAGGACCGATCTCGCTGTTATAAAAATCGATACCGTCGACCCACTCCCGGTCATTCAATTAGGAACTTCAGACGACCTCCTCACTGGGGAAACTGTGCTCGCACTTGGCAACGCTTTTGGCTACGAGCACACCGTCACCCGTGGAATCATTTCTGCTCTCCATCGCAATGTCGATGTAAGCCCCACCCAGCGATACGAAGACCTTATTCAGACAGATGCAAGCATTAACCCAGGCAATTCCGGTGGACCCCTTCTTAATATCAATGGAGAAATGATTGGTATTAACGTAGCAGTACGTGCTGGTGCACAAGGTATCGGTTTTGCAATCCCGGTTGATAGCGTACTTCGAATTGTTACTGGACTTTTATCTGTTGAACGAATTGATAACACCTGGCACGGAATCGTATGCAGAACCTGCGGGACTGGTGCGGTTATTGAATCTGTACACAGGCAAAGTCCTGCTGAGACGATTGGAATGCGGGCCGGCGACATTATTCTTCGAGTAGGTGACAGAAACGTGACAAGCCAGCTCGATATTGAGAGAGCTCTCTTGGGGCACAAGGCTGGAGAGGTTGTTGCGGTCACCGTGACACGAGAAGGTGGTGAAGAAAATTTATCCCTTGCCCTGGCAAAAGCAAAGCAGCAAAAAGTCAGTGCGTCAGAACGATCCTGGGAGCAGCTTGGACTCCGGCTCGCCCCGGCTGTTTCCTCTACTGTTCAACAACTCCAACCGCGTTATCACGGTGGATTGCTCGTACAGGAAGTTCGTTTCGGAAGCCCTGCCAGTGACAAAGGAATTCGGCCAGGGGATATTCTTGTTGGCCTGCACATCTGGGAAAC
>JABHNP010000361.1 GCA_018694455.1 Planctomycetaceae bacterium
AACATCCCAGGAAAACTTTGTTTGTGGAAATATCTGGGGATCTGGTTTAAATGTGGTTTTTGTTCCTGTCGCAGTGGCTGTTCCCATCTTGCGAACAATTCCAGTGGGCTCTCCCCGCTGATATTCCTGCTGCCATACGTGCCCATCTCGTGAAACTTCAACTTCACACCACTCAGAAAGAAAATTAACGACGGTCACCCCAACGCCGTGAAGGCCGCCGGATGTCTGATATGCACCCTTATCGAATTTGCCCCCAAATTTCAAAACTGTCATGACACCTTCCAGAGTCGAGACTTCTCGATCCATCTCTTCTGAAAGCTGCTCATGAATACCAGTTGGAATGCCTCGTCCATCATCTTCAACAGTCAAGCTACCGTCAACATTGACTGTTACTGATACTCGATGAGCATATTCGGCCATACACTCATCAATTGAATTATCAACAACCTCGTATACCAAGTGGTGTAATCCACGTGACGTATTGTCACCGATATACATACCAAACCGTTCACGCACATGTTCACGATCAGAAAGATGTTTCAGGTCCGTACTTGAGTACCCTGCTTCTGATGATTCTTCTGCTGGGGATGGTGCTGATTCAGCCATGGACACCTTTCAAGAAACAATTGAGTGATTTGAATTACAATTTTTTGAACAAATGATTTTATTCATTAAATACATTTTAATGCTACTTTTGACCAGCTTCGATAAGGAGACGACAACGGATATCAGTGATTCCCTCAGATGGTAAGAGCGACTGGAGTTTTCGAATGGCTTCACGTTTGTGGAATCCCATTTCCTGAACAAGTGCCGAGTGCGTTACAAAAACTTCGAGAACTCCTCTTCGGACAACACCTGCTTGTGAACTACCTCGTAGACTCTCCGGCGCAACACTTTCCCAAGCAGAACGCAACGCGTCACTTCCTTGCTCTCGATCGTAACCAGTCCTGGCCATCAACCGTGACAGCACATTTCCGAGAGTTCTTGGGTCAGTCATTCGTTTGGTGTTCCAATGCGAGTTCGCAAAAGGCACTATAGTATTTCCTTTGCACAACCAGTACTAATCTGCTGCCAACGGCATGACACAGTACCCATACCCGTCCTCAGTTCGACAGACACATGCGCTCTGGCCATCTGTGATTTCAATATCGAGAGATGTTGCAGGATCGAGGACGCGAAGGAATTCACTCACAAAACGAGGGTCCAATTTAATCTCTACCGTATCGCCACTGTAGTCTAGCGGCATCTCAACACGACTTTGTCCACTTTCTGCCGACTGACCCGCAAGAACAAGCTGACCGGACTCAAATCCGAAATCAACTCCCTTGGACTGTTCGCTTGTAACAATAGCTGCTTGTCGTACTGCTGAAAGAAGAGGACCCGCGACAACTTTAATCCGAATAGCATTTGGACGATCCGGAAAAACATCTCTCCATCGCGGAAATCTTCCTTCAACAAGACGGGCGGATATCGTTGTATGACCTGTGTGAATCAGAACATCACTACCCTGTACAGCAAGTTTCACCGGTGTCTCTGCATCACCAAGACTTCGCTCAATGAGTTGCATTGCTCGCGCCGGAACAATTGGTTGTGTCGCTGGCAGTTCGCCACCTTGAATTGATGACGGACCTTCCATCTTAGCCAAACGGCGACCGTCTGTCCCGACAGCTACGACAGAATCGTCTGTTAACTCAAGAAGAACTCCTCCAAGTGCATAGCGACTTGATTCATTGTCAGTCGCAAAGACAGTCCTGCGGACAAGTTCACGAACCAATGGTGTCGAAAGTTCGAAGCAAGCATCCGCAGGAAACGTCGCGACAGATGGAAATTCAATTGGATCTTCTGCTGGCAAACGAAACTGACTTCGTGCGGCTTTTACAACCGTCGCATTACCATCAGATTCGATCTCGAATGTTGTTCCTGGTGGACTTTCCCGAATAATTGCCATTAAGCGAGCGCTTGGTAGCAGGACACTTCCTGCAGCTGTTGTTTCAACTCCTTCGATTTCAGTACGGATACCTATTTCCAAATCCGTTGCTGAAAGCACAGCTGTTGAACCTTCAACATCAAGTTTTACATTTGTTAAAACTGGTCGCGTTGACCGTGTCGGTACGACAACCGCTGCTGTTTGGAGAGCCGCCAAGAGCGGTTCACGTGTACATCGCAAATTCATGTGAAAGAGACTGTTTGTGGAAAACGAGGCAAAAGAAAAATCGAAAACCCAGGCATCTTTGCCAACCACTCTGGGGACCCCTTAATTTACCTGATTTTTATATGTTTTACAGTAAATTTATGAGATTTTTTTGTCCATAAAAGCCTTTGTTTTCAAGTGCAGTCCGCATTTGAGCTGAAACCTGCTCGCGTCATTGTCGGCGTCTCTTTGTATGGCTTACTAATTCTTATTTACTATAAGAAAAAAAGAGAATTATAAAGAGAAGAAGGAGAAACAGTAGAAGTAATAAGACCACACGTAAAACAAATTTCATGGATCAAATAAAGCGGGAGAAGCTCGTGGTCTTCGCGGACCAAGATGTTTCTGTAGTACGTAAATCTAAGGTTTTTAGCACACGAATAGATTAAACGAGCAGAAAGACAGCAGGTGGAAGTTCTGTCTGAACATTGTTTATGAAGTGTCGTTTTGATTTCCAGTTAGCTGTTGCTCGATCGATTGACCAGAGCGATTGTAGGGTTCGTCGCATGGCCATGCTAAGTAAGAAGAGTGCTGTGTGGCGGATGCTTCGAAGTAATTTTTTAGTAAGCAGTGTGAGTTTTGGATGATCAGAAAATGTTGAAGTGCAATGATACATTGAAAACAACAAAAAGATGTCAGAATGCTAAACAGTTTTCTGACATAGCTATCAACATCTTTTTGTGTTTTGTAATGTGCTGGTAATTTCGTGTAGATCTGCCAAGGCATTCTGATCCTGTTGAAGTATTTTCATCGTAACTTTAAGGCTGTGAAGAACTGTGGAGTGATCACGCCCACCGAAGTTACGTCCAATTTCATGACTACTGAGATTAGTCATTTCTCGGACACAGTACATAGCGAATCCTCTTGGACGAACATGGCATCGCCGTTGAGATCCGCCCGTTATATCATCAGGTAGTATGCCAAAATGTTTGGCTACATTTCGGATAATTTTCTTTATTACGTCTGTTGTTTTGCGATCAATTTTTTGTTGGAGTTTTTTATGAGATATCCGGATTTTAGATTCATGTGATGCGGTTGAAGCAGAACTCTTTTGAAGCCTTTTTTGAATGAAAGAAGTATGAGTTGGAATTGGAAGTAAGAAACCTGCACATAAACGTGATGCAAGAGCAGGGTGGAGATCAAGTGTTGTAGGGTGGCTTGGTAGAGTCACAACGAGGAGGGAAGAATTTCCAAGGAGAAAGTCAATACACTGACTAGCCAAAAATTGATCAGATTCATTTCTTGAAATACAGTCAAAACGTGTAATTATAAAAAGTCTTGAGGAGTCATTTGAGTCGTCCACTGATTGAGCATCTGTCATTAACAATTTTTGAACTGGTAGAAGCGAACCAGTGGAACGACATTTTCTGATCACCTTAGACAGTGAAGAACCCTCTGTGCATGTATAAAAACCGGGTAGGCCATCACATTGGTTCAAGGCAGTTCGGATTTTCCATTGGTTTATAATATTGCGTAACCAGTTTTCTTGCAGATTGGGCTGGCTACCGCATCCCACAATGAGAAGACCTTGTGGTGTCTGTGTTTGAAATTCTGATTGAGCAGCCGATGCAA
>JABHNP010000411.1 GCA_018694455.1 Planctomycetaceae bacterium
ACGCCATCAATCACGGCGGCATGTGTTTCGTTATCAATCGAGAATGAACTCGACAACTTCTCCGAAAGCATAAAACAGGAACATCCTTCATCAAAAGGTGAGCTCAACCCTGCACCATTCTAAAAAGAGAAAAGATGTTTTTCATGGGACAATGTGGCAAGAGACCCTCCATAAAACAACGGCATTTTCTCGAACCACCATCGCGTTTCAACTCTTTTTCTCAATCTGCTAGCGTATGTTAGGATCAAAAAACCTGTCCGCCCACAGTTTTCTAAGGGTCCTCATCATGAAATACTTTCTCACGCTTTGCATCTCATTCACTGTCTGGAATACTGGATTTGCTGAGGTTCGTCTTCCTCGTTTCTTTTCAGACAACATGATCCTACAACAGGATCAGGTGAACACCATCTGGGGCTGGGCACAAAAGGATGAAGAAATTGTCGTTAAGGCGAGCTGGGGTGACAGTGCATCCACACTTGCGAATAGCGACGGACAGTGGCATGTCTATCTCAACACACCAACACATGGAACAGGCCACTCGATACAAATAAATGGCTCAAATGTTATTTCTATTAGAAACATTGCTATTGGTGAAGTCTGGCTTTGTCTAGGGCAGTCAAATATGGGCTGGTCTGTTCAGAACAGCTTTGAAGCGGACAGTGAATCAACAGTTGATCTTCCGAATCTCAGGATTTTTAAGTCTGCTCGAGAACACTGGCACAAACCCCTTGAGGAAAATCGCGACAGACTCTGTTGTTGGAAAGCCTGCACGCCGGAAGCTGCCATGGAAACTTCTGCTGTTTCTTATTATTTCGGAAAAAAGCTGCACCAAGACCTTGGTATACCCGTTGGCATTATTCAACGGGCTTATGCCGGAACGCCAATTGAAGGCTGGCTCCCTTGGAAACAACAACAACATGACCGCCGTTCGAAAGTATTGAAAGAACTCCTTGAGGACACAGCTTTAAGACTGGCTGAAAAACGTGGCGAAACAGCCTCAAAAGCAATAGCAGCATTCGAATCTGAGCTCGCCACCTACAACACAAAAGTTGATACCGGCGAAACAATGAAAAACAAGTTCAAGCCGCTCTCACCACCAATCATCACACGTCCAGCCACTCTTGGCCATCAATTTCCGTCAAACATTTTTAACGCGATGGTAGAACCGATCGCCCCGTACGGAATCCGTGGAATCATCTGGTATCAGGGAGAACGGAATTCAAAAAATGTCCCTCAGGCTATGCACTATCAACAGCAAATTAAAACGCTTATCCACTTTTACCGCAGGCACTGGAACCAAAGATCAGAGGGCCACATGCCAGAGAATTTCCCATTCCAAATAACTCAGCTCCCGAGCTGGCATGCACCACAATCCGAGCCTGTCGAAGGACTGGAATCACCTTGGGTCGTGACTCGTGAAGCCATGCGTCTTGCAAGAGAAAACATTCCAAACACTTTCATGGCTGTATCTATTGATACAGGAGACGCAGTTGAGCTTCATCCAAAAAACAAAAAGCCAATTGGAATTCGGCACGCTCTTATTGCACTACAAAATACATATGGGAAAAATGTCATTGGTGAAGGACCTCGATATCAAAGCCATACGGTACACGACGGAACAGTTCTTGTTGAGTTTGCGTCCATAGGATCTGGCCTGCGTGCAGCCCGTTCAACAGGCCTCAATACCTTTGCCATTGCTGGTAGCGATCGAGTATGGCACTGGGCGAATGCCCAAATCAAAGGCAACAAGGTTATTGTTTCCTCTCCAGAGGTCATCGACCCTGTTGCAGTTCGCTATGCATGGGGAATGAATCCCTCGCAACGCAATCTGCTTTACAACGTCGAAGGTTTACCTGCTTCACCTTTTCGCACTGACGGCTGGGAGCTTGTTGACCCAGAGGCGGAAATCATCGAAGTTGGAAAGCCCAAAAAAACGAATGACTATGTCCCTCATGATTGGGACCGTCCTGCAATCAACCAGTAAATAAAAGATTGCATCCCGACGACAACGAACACTTGATTAGATGAACCTGAAAAATGAGCTTACTCTTATGACACCTTCTTCATCGACCAGAAGTTTATTCATCGGCCTCGTGATGATCGGACTTATAAATCCGGCTACTGCTGCTCAAATTTGGAAAGACCTGTACGAGCCACAAATTTTTGATGACATGCCATGTCGAATCATGCGGCCATTATCTTTTAATGCTGAAAAAAAATATCCCGTCATCGTTTCCCTTCATGGTGGAGGTGGCAGAGGTAGAGATAATAAGAAACAACTCAAAGATTGGAATGCCCAACTGAGCGAGGAGCAAAGACAAAAAGACCACCCTTGCTATGTGATTGCTCCGCAAGCGGATCAATTATGGAATGCCGAGCATCTTAAAAAAATAAAGTCTCTCATCAACACTCTTCCTTCGGTCGATATGGATCGAATCTATGTTCTTGGACATTCAATGGGTGGTCACGGCACCTACATATTTATTCAGCTAGACCCAAACTTCTTTGCAGCTGCCGCACCATCAGCTGGTAGTGGGCTGAAAAGCACTGAGCCATTTATAGATCCAACAAAAATCAAAGATATTCCAATCTGGGCGTTTCATGGCAATAAAGACGGTGTCTGCCCGATTGAAAAAGACCAAAAAGTGTTTGACGAAATGAAACAAATCGGTGGCAACATGAAGTTCACTATTTGGCAAGGAGACAACCACGGAGTATCTGGGAAATTTATTCCTGGTTCAAAAAATGGTGTGACGTACACAAGTAACGATCGCTGCGATCATGAGCCACACTTCTTGACATGGCTATTCGCTCAGTCGAAGTAACTGTAACGAGCACCTACCGACCACTTATAGGCCCGTGGCACAAACAACGAGATCCTTAAGAATCTCTGCTGCCTTCTCAACCTCACCAAGATTAATCCACTCATCGGTCGTATGTGCTTGGGCAATTGAACCTGGCCCAAAGACAACACATGGTAGTCCCGCTTCAGCATATACACATGCATTGGTCCCATAACGAGCAACTTCCTCAATAGCTTCCACATCAGTATCAGCTACAGCCTTTCGGAGGCGAGCAACCGCTTCAGCTGCTCCAACTCCTTCGTTTGAGAGACCAGCACTCGCAAGAAATGGTTTCTCGTGCTCAATGATATCCGTTGGGCAATGTGCCGAAATATAATCCATCACCTCCCGCCGTGCTGTAAGTGGATCTTCACCTGGCACTAATCGACGATCAACTTCAAGGACAACGCTATCAGGCACAAGATTCACGCCTATACCGCCATGTATTGTTCCGACACTAAGTGTTGGACCGCCACAAGGATGTGATGTTTTCCGAAGGGAAAGATCAGTTGCCAATGATTCAAGCAGCAACGCAACTCGAGAAGCAGAATAAATCGCATTCGCCCCATTCTCTGGGTAAGAGCTGTGGCATGATCGACCACATACTTTCATGCGCCACCGTACGGCGCCTTTGTGTTGTGTTACTAAACGAAGGCTTGTCGGCTCAGCTACAACGACCAGATCAAAACCTTCAGAAAGAACTTTTTGCATTGATTCTTTTGCTGCATCATCTCCTTCATTATTGCTTTCGCTGTCATTTGTACGAAGTAATTTTGTAAATGCTTTTGCACCGGAAAAACCAAACTCTTCATTGACGCTTGCAACAAAGACAACAGCAGCAGGTCGTGTCTCTAGTACCGACAGTTGCTCAATTGCTGATATCATTGCAGCCATTCCTCCTTTCACATCGCAGGAGCCCCTACCATACAAGTGGCCGTTCTCAATAACCGGCACAAATGGTTGGATTCTCATCCCGTCTACAGGGACCGTGTCTTGATGGGCATCCCACAAAAATACTGGAGCGCCAGGCATAGTGGCCGGCAAAGTGACCACAACGTTATCTCGCCCCGGGGACACAGTCTGCCGAACTGGATTCAATCCGGCTTTTATAAGCCGGTCCACGAGGTACTCCGTTACCCTCCCTTCAAGGTATTCAGGTCCTGTAAGAGGGCGACCCATGGGATTTACGCTAGGAAGACGAACAAGATCAACCAAAATTCGAGTGGTATCAGCCATAGTACGCTTTAAACTAGCATGTTTTTCAATAAATTCCGGAAAAAACAATCACAAGAACCGCTCGCTGATTTGGCTCATAGACTGTATAAGAGGGTGTCGGAAAAGTGCTGCACAGTGCATTCCTGACACTTGTTTTGTTACTTGAATTACGCGTTTTTCACGAAGTTACCGTACGTGTCATTGAATTGATTTTCTGGGCTTCTTTTTGCTTCCCTCCACATGCAGACAGCGATAAGCTAGTTCATGGACACTATTCTTCCTGTCTTGCTGTTCGTTGTAATCGCCGCAGCAGTTTCTGCGAGCCTCCTCATTCTTCCTCTTATAGTCGCGCCAAGACGAAAGAGTGCTGTGAAAGAGATGCCATACGAAAGTGGCATGGACCCCATTCATGATACCCGTCGACGGTTTGACGTACGATTCCATCTTGTCGCTGTGACTTTTCTTATTTTTGATGTTGAATTGCTCTTACTCTACCCATGGGCTGTTGCAAGTAGATCACCTGCAGGCATAGATGCAGCTGTCGCTGAAGGGATGATCTCGGGGAGAGGCATTGCTTTTGGCGGTGGCCTTGTCTTCATTCTTCTTATCGTTGTGGGCTTTGCGTATGACTGGCGAAAGGGAGTATTTCGATGGCGGTAACACAACCAGAATCACCTAGCCTAGAACTGCCTGAAAATGTTGTTGTGAGCCGACTCGATGAGCTCGCAAGTTGGTGTCGTAAAAACAGCTTGTGGCCAATGCCATTCGCAACTGCTTGTTGTGGTATTGAACTTATGGCAACAGGGGCTGCGAAACATGACCTGTCTCGGTTTGGTGCTGAAGTTTTTCGATTCAGTCCTCGTCAATGTGACTTGATGATTGTTGCAGGACGCGTCGTTATGAAAATGCTCCCAGTTCTTCAACGTATCTGGCAACAAATGCATGAACCAAAATGGTGTATATCAATGGGTGCCTGTGCAAGCACGGGTGGAGTTTTCGACACATACGCTGTTGTCCAAGGAATTGATCGTTTTATTCCTGTTGATATGTATGTACCAGGCTGCCCTCCACGTCCCGAACAATTGATTCAAGCGATCATCGACCTACAAGATAAGATTCAGGCAGAAGGAACCGTCGCAGGACGGGAATTCAATACACGTCAGCGCCAAGATACAAAACGAGCCTTAGTTGAATGCCCTGATAACCTTACTCTTGATGCATCTCGTAACCCAAATTTACAACGTGAACTTTCAAACTCAGCTATCAATCTCAATTAGTTTTACATTTCCTTATTCACCGTAAACGCGATGACCAACACATCTGAACCAAGCACGGATGACGCAGTGGAAAATGCTCACGTCAGTGCGATCAATGCATTCTGTGGGCCTGTTGAGTCCTCAATATACCGAGACCAACAGCGGGTCATTGTGCCAGTCGAGAAGTCTTTCGACGCACTCTCCATGCTCAAAGACCGTGGCTTTGATCTGTTCATCGATGTCACATGTGTTGACTATCTCGAATATCGTAAGGCCAAGCACCGGTATGGATTGGTCTACTTGTTGGCTTCCACGATAAATGCCGAGAGGCTCACGGTACGAACTTTTGTCGATGATCCTCAACCAACAGTTGCAAGTGTTGTGCCCCTATGGGAAGCAGCTAACTGGCTGGAGCGTGAAGTGTGGGATCTATTTGGCATTCATTTTACAGGCCATCCTGACTTACGACGTCTTGTCATGCCCGAAGAATTTACTGCCCATCCCCTCCGTAAGGATTATCCACTTCAAGGGCGTGGTGAGCGTCACAACTTTCCGGTCATTACTCGCGACCACAGCTGAACCCTATTGTCGACTACCTGTATGTCTATTGCCCCAACAGAATTTGAATCTTCGCCAGAGGCAAGAAGCGAAGACTACCTTTGGACCTTGAACTTCGGCCCACAGCACCCAGCGACGCACACAACATTACGGCTTGTTTTAAAACTTGATGGTGAGCGTGTTGTTGATGCAATTCCTGAGATGGGCTACCTCCACTCTGGCTTTGAAAAAATTGCGGAACACCTTACTTTCAATCAGTACGTTACTGTCACTGATCGGATGAATTACATTTCCCCGATGGCAAACAATGTGGCCTGGCATCACGCCGTTGAAACACTTCTTGGAATCAACCTCACGCCACGTTGCACCTATATCCGAACAATTGTTGCTGAACTCGCACGAATCAGTGATCACCTTTTAAGCAACGGTGCAGTTGGCCTTGATACTGGAGCATTCACTTACTTCCTCTATGCATTTTATCAGCGAGAAGTGATTTATGACATTTTCGAGACGCTTTGCGGGGCACGATTTACCAACAGTTACACGCGTGTCGGAGGTGTCTCGCACGATTTCACCCCACTTGTCATTGAAAAGATTCGGGCGTTCGTAAAGACATTTCCGAAAACGCTTAACGACATGCAGCGATTACTTAACCGTAATCGTATCTTTGTTGATCGTACACAAGGTGTTGGCATACTCACAAAAGAGGAAGCTATCAACCGAGGTGCAACCGGCCCCGTTGCTCGGGCGAGCGGTGTTACTCGGGATCTACGACGAGACGAGCCCTATCTCTCTTACAATGACTTTGACTTTCAGATTTCCTGCGCCTCAGCTGGTGATTGCTACGCACGGTATCTTATTCGAATGCAAGAGATGCGAGAAAGCCTCAAAATAGTTGAGCAAGCCATCGAGCACCTGCCAAGCGGCCCTGTGAACATTGGCATCGATGAAAGAACGACTCTTCCAACAAAAAATCAGGTGTACTCAACGATCGAAGGTACTATTTCACATTTCGAACTCAGTATGAGTAACAGAGGATTCGAAGTTCCGTGTGAAGAGTCTTATGCCGCCATTGAGGCACCGAATGGGGAGCTAGGATTTTATATTGTTGGTGATGGTGAGGATCAGGCTTACAGAGCTCGATGCAG
>JABHNP010000412.1 GCA_018694455.1 Planctomycetaceae bacterium
CATTTGTCGCGACAAAGACAGCGAAAATTTTTGGCCGTTTCTTTCGGCCTGTCGCTGAATTAACAACTGAAAAAAACAGCCTTGTGAATTCTCTTGAAGATCCTTCTGACGTCGAAGTCGGTGTCATTGCGGCTCAACAGGACACTTTGGTAAGCCTTGAGAGCACGCGTCTTGGGGTACCGCACGAGCACATCACGCTTCCGTGCCTCCATTCAGCTGTCTTGTTCCGCCAGGACGCTGCAAGCCTCATTCATTCCTTCTTGAAAACCGGCAACTTTGGAAACGCGAAGGGTTCTGCTGTGAACTTACAAAAGACGTGACAACCTCTCTGCCAATAAATAAGCTCGTAAAGAGGCGATTGTGAACAATCAATTCACCCTACCAGCCTTAGCACTTGGATGCTGGCCGCTTGCTGGCATGACTCGAACTGGTGTCACTCGCCAAGCGGCCAAAGAAACAGTTGCAGCCGCCATCGATCATGGAATAACCCATCTCGATACTGCATATTGCTACGGCGAGGACGGTGAAAGTGAGAGGGCCATCGCGCAAGCAATCAAAGGCCGCCGTGATGCAATAAGTATTGCAAGCAAGTGCGGCATACATTGGCAAGCCGGTAAGAGGCAAGTCGTAAATGGACATCCCGATCGATTGATCGAAGAGGTCAAAGAAAGTCTGCTCCGACTTCAAGTAGACCACCTTGACCTTCTTTATCTCCATTCTCCTGACCCAAACACACCGATTCAAGAATCTGCTGGAGCACTACGGCAACTTCTCGACGAGGGCACGATACGGGCCGCAGGTCTATCAAATGGAAATACTAAAGATTGCGAATTATTTACGGAAATATGCCCACTCACTGCCTGCCAGCGGCACTTCAATATGTTGCAACAAGAGATTTGCTCCAAATTGCTGCCATACTGTCGTTCGAAAGAAATTGCTATGGTGGCATATTGGCCACTCATGAAAGGTCTCCTGACAGGCAGAATGAAGAGGGATCAGGTTTTCCCGAAAACTGACAGTCGTCATAAATATCCGATGTTTGATGGAGATGAGTACCAGAAGAACCTCACTTTTGTCGAAACTATTCAAGCAATTGCGACCCGATTGGATGTGAGCCTTTCCTCGCTGGTGCTTGCCTGGACGATGGGCCAGCAAGGAATTACAACAGTACTCTTTGGTGCTACAAACGCCGAGCAGGTTGCCACAAATGCTAAGTCGCTCCACTGCAAACTTGATCACGACACTATCTTAGCAATCAATCAGGCTATTCAGCAGCGCGGAACCATCCTTGGAAGTAGAAGAGTCTGAAGCGAAACGCGACCGTTATGCCGCACCAGTGCCTTGTCCAAGAGCTTCCTCAACACCCACGTACGACTGCCGCACTTCCAAACAGACTCGGCGAAACGGCTCGGGACGACTCACACCTTTTAACCGAAGGGTTTCGACTGCACCATTCCGGAAGACAAGATCCCCACAATCAAACCATTCTTGCCCAGGCTGAACCACCAGTTCAACTGTGTCAAATCTGTTCAATTCTACAAATCTTTCTACAGCGGCGTGGACCCCCTTGTTCACAGTGACTCGCCGATTGGTGACCTGAAATCTGCAGATTGCCCATGGAAGCCTCATACTCAAATACAACATAAGACCTAGGGGCATCGTCATTAACAGAGCTAAACGTCCGATTCTAATTGGACCAAAGCCTGATTGAAGTCTGTAGATACGGCCAAGAAATTGACCCATACCCGTACCACCAACTGACGGCCAAGCTGTCATCACGACGACTTCTGCCGTGCTTGGAGGTGTAACGCCTGCTATTGACTGAAGCACTGGTTCTTGTGTTTTCATAAAAGTCGACTGGTTCAAAATGACAGGATTTAGCAATACACGAAGTAATGCCTTCAAGCACACCGACTATTCCCAACAAATGTAGCCTTTTACAGGAGAAACGGAAGCGGCTTCTGACTCAATTAATACAAAAAAAACCCAGCGGGCTCGGCCAGCCCACTGGGTTCATCTTTGACAGTTGTTGCGCCATATGACGCATCAGTGCAGAACACTGATATCTCTTTCGAAAGCTCGATCTATCCAAGGATAGATCACGATCGTCTCCACAATCTTTTGGACCTGACTGGCCCTGCTTGTATACAAAATAAATTGAACACAACCATGACAAGACAGGCTTGCACTCAAACCGTGAG
>JABHNP010000309.1 GCA_018694455.1 Planctomycetaceae bacterium
CCTTTCGGATCATGAAGATCAAGACTACCTTCCCATGAATCCACAGGGCCCCAGATCGTTTCAACTCGTTGTTGAAACTCCATTTGCCGCTGATTCATATTCCCAGTAAAACCCCGCTGGAAATCAACACCAAGGAACGTCACGCCTGAATCCTCATTTGACTCACTTAGAGATGTTTGCTGCTGAACTGGTTGCCCTGGCAGCCCAGGGGTACCCATAGGAAGACCACCACCACCCCTGCGAACACTTGTCAGTCGGCCCGGACCCGTTCCGCGAACATCTCCTGTCAATCGGTCAAAAAAGAGATCTCGAACAAATAAATTCTCTACTGATTTTGGCTTTCCATCATCCTCAGACATACTCCGAATCTGAACGCCATTTCCACACGTAATCCGAGCGATGTCTGTCTGCTGGCTTGAAATAGTACTCTGCTGACTGCTGAATTTCACTGGATTCGTAAATATGCATTCAAGCACGCCAGCTTGCAACGTTACAGCACCACTTGCTGTTTGAACCCGATCAACAAAGCGTGCAGTCTGTCCATCAAAATCCATTCTGCCCTGCCAGTCAATGATTAACGGCTGAGCAGCTGTCGCACTTTTTCTTGGTTGGACCTGTTGAGAACCAGTACCAAGCAGGTCAAAGGACTCCAAGCCAACACCAGCGTTAGCCACTGGGACGGTCAATTGCCCACCGCCATCTACGGCAACTCGATTCTGTCCACGGTCGAATTCAATCAATGGGCCTTCGAGGCTGAATTGGTCACTATGCACAGTAGCCGGGCGCCCTGACACGACGGCTTTCGCATCAAACTGTGTAGGTCTAGTCAACTGTAGTTGATCACCACGAATATTGAGTCGTGGCTCTTCTTGACTAACACCTTTAGCCTGTTCGAGAAGCTGAACTTCTCCTTCAAGTGACATCTCCTCTAATTCATTCTGATCTGGTGAAAGAACAACAAGTCCACGAATAAGATTTCCCGTTGCTAGCAATTTTCGTTCAACTGATACAGGTGGGCGAATAGGTGGAACTGGTTTCCTGATTTCCTGCTTTGCTGTAAATTTCGTTTCGTCAGGCCTCTCACTTGCATTATTTCTGCTAGCAGCGACTGCCGGAGAACCATGACCTTCCTGCGGACTACTCTTCAATCCGGCATCTCTTCGAAACCAGATCTCCATTCGATCTGTACGAGCAGCAACTTCTGAGACATCTACTTCGACAACACCGCGAACGAGCATCCTCAATGGATTTAATGAGGCGACATTCGGCAATTGATTTGCTTTTGAACTTGCAGAATTACCCTCCTGGGTTTGTTCAAACCAGAAATGCATTTCCTCCCCAGTAAGCTTGCCTTGCAAATCCACAGACACCTCAGCCTGACCTGATATCGACGCCACATGCCCTGCATCATCCGGACGAATCCGCAGCCACTTCTGCCAGTGAGACTCGATGGCTGGCTGCTTCTCGTCAGCTGCTCGAATCCAGCCGGGACCGATTGCCATTAAAGAGCCGACTGTATTGTTCTCCCCTGGCGTATAGTCGACAGATTTTGCCTCAAGTTCGACCCCGGACGCATATATCGATACTGGATCTTCACCGTCGAGTAATATTCTACGAGTTTGCAGTTCGTACCCAAGCCTACCAGCTCGTACTTCAAGACCTGCAGCAACACTATGAACTCGCACTGGTGAGCCACTGGCTTGAATCTCAACAACTTCCAAGCCACCTGGTGAATCCTGTTTCTGCTGAGGATCTGGCTCACCCAAAACAAGCGCGAGAACATCACAAGTGAGGCTGTCTCCTCCCTGTCCGGGCACACCACGCCGAACGTCAACAGCATCTTCAAGAGTGATCACATTAGCGGAAAGATTTGCAGTCAGGCTACCATCACATTGCACCATAACAGGCTTCTCACCTGTTTCTGTATCAGACCTGTGGTCACCTGCTCCCGGCAACACACCAGTTTCTAATCCTTCAAGCCGTAGCTCTACCTCTCGTTCAAGTCGTATTGAATCAATACCACCAATATTAGGACCGTGACCACTCCCTCCTGGACTTGGGAGAAGCGTCGCCACAAGTCCACGACCTTTGCCAACGGACCGTCCAAAACGAAAGTCCACTTTTTCATTTGTATGAATTTCAAATTCATCAAGTTCAAGATCACGTGTCACAAGTTCGATTTCATCATTTGCACCGGCAGAACTTTTAGTACCACGGACAATGACTTGACCCCGAAGGCTACCTCCCACAAGACGTGCCAATCTGCCAGCTCGCAAATCAAGTGGCTCATCAAATTCAAGTACGGCACCCTGCGGCGCTCGCAGTACCATGGTTCGGCCGTTCTCTGAATTCACTCGCCGTTGGCCATCTGGCAAAACGATAACTGTGCAGGGCACTAGATTGACACGACCATCTGGCAAAGAATGATACTGCTTGAATAAGAGTCGCATGCCACGGCTTTCCATAACGATCGGATCGTTATGCTCCCAGGCATCAGGTGGAAACAGATCTCTCACAGCGTCAAGCCTGCGGTCAGCACGGGCTCGTATGGCCGCGGCTTGCTCTGGAGTTAATTCCTCGACCCCTACTGTTTCGCGATAGCGAGGTTCAACCCAAGGAACAACTGCTAAGCGGTACAAGCCCGCTGTCGCCAAGACTACGAGAAAGACCCGTACTGTGCGTCCCAAACGATGTTCCATCAAGCAATTCCATTACCTTGATAGTGTGCAACAAGATTTTCCCAACAACCACGAGATCGCAGCAGAACTTCGACTATTTCACGAACAGCTCCTTTTCCTCCAGGTAAGTGAGTCGTGAAATCTGATGCTTCTTGAACTTCTTGACAGGCGTCTGCAACTGCTACGCCGAATCCAGCTCGTTGAATTACTGGTAAATCCGGCAGGTCATCTCCAACATAGGCCACCGAATCCCAGCCCAAGTGACATACAGTAAGGAGTTCAGAAATAGCTTTCACTTTATCTCCAATTCCCTGCCTAACAAAGTCTATGCCCAGTTCATCAGAACGCCATCTGACAACGTGGCTCGAACGTCCAGTAACAATACCGACCCGAAAACCAGCTTGCTGCCAAAGCTTTATTCCCAGTCCATCTCGAATATTAAATGTCTTTTGCTCAATACCATCCTCAGACCAGGTCACTCCACCATCCGTGAGAACCCCATCACAATCCAACAAGAGAAGTTGGAC
>JABHNP010000384.1 GCA_018694455.1 Planctomycetaceae bacterium
GCATCGACTGTGCCAAGGAGCCCGGATCGTAATTGAGACACCGTCAGAGTAGGATCAACGGCAAGAGCAAGTGCAGCGGCTCCAGCCACATGAGGAGTCGCCATACTCGTTCCGCTAAATGAAGCGTAACTATTTCCCGGAGTAGTACTGACAATACCAACTCCAGGTGCTGCAATATCCACACTTGTTGCACCATAATTACTAAAATTGGCCAGTGCATCATTTCGATCAGTCGCTGCGACTGAGATTACTGCATCACTCGTATACGATGCTGGATACTGGGGATTAGTGTCATTGTTCATGCCGTCATTACCAGCAGCTGCAATAAAAACAATCTCAGCTTCGGCTCCCGACTCGATCGCCTGCCGCATTGCACTGCTCGACCCACCACCACCCCAGCTATTATTCGTTACTCTGACATTCTGACCATACTGATTTTTCATCATGGTCGCGTAATTAACAGCTTGGATTGCGTCTGATGTTGAGCCTGCCCCATTGGCATCGAGGAACTTCAGACCCATCAGGGACACTTCCCAATTAACACCTACTACTCCTACCCCATTATTGCCCACGCCACCAATGGTTCCCGCACAGTGCGTTCCATGACCATTGTCATCAAAAGGATCGCCATCATCATTTGCAAAATCATACCCGTGGACGTCATCAACAAAACCGTTCGCGTCATCATCAATTCCGTTGCCTGCAATCTCACCTGGATTCACCCACATATTTGCTGCAAGGTCAGGGTGGGTGTAATCAATCCCTGTATCAATGACACCAACTATCAGGTCGCGAGACCCTGTGCTCACTTGCCACGCTTCCGGGGCATCAATGTCGGCGTCAGTTGTGCCGCCACTTTGGCCTGTGTTATGAAGGCCGTAAAGATCACCATAACGGGGATCATTTGATGTTAGCAGCGTCGAAGAACTGGAGACAGAAATTGGAAGATCTGGCTCAAAAGATGAAACAAACCCTTGGCCCGCTAGGTACGAGAAGATTTCGGATGAACATGCTGTGGACTCCAGAAGCAATTGGCCAGGTAGACCGAGACCACCAAGTACTCGAAGACCTGGTGCAGATGAGAAAAGCCCAACGGCATCTGTAACTCTTGACACAGTCTGCAAGGCTGATGGGGAAAGCCGAACGATCCATCCATTCGTGTCCGAACTTGTTGATCCGCTGCCATCGGTAAAGGCACCAATCCAATCAGTGGCTGGCGAACCGACGGATAATTCAGCTGATGGAGAAGACTCGGCTACTGTTTCAAACCAGTCAGCCGAAACCGTATCGTAGCCAAATGGAGCAACAGTAAGAAGATACCGGGGCTCAAGTTGCTCAACACGAAAGTAACTCCCCGAGAATGCCGCGCGTTCCTGTCGGATTTGGTCACGTCGTCGCCAGAAGCGAGTTCTCATCGAATCGCGATTTGGAAAAAAGGTATTCATGCTGCAGAACCTTTCTGGTTACTGTGCGTAGAAATAAAAATTCGACTGAGCTTTTAATTGACCCCAATCTTCTTCGATGCACTTGCTGTGCCAATTTAGGTAGTGCGCCCAAATGCTTCAGGCTCTCGAACCTAAAATTCCAGTTCTTTTGACGAAAATAATATCGTAAATACCGTGTCTTTCAGGTTTCACGACCACTCACTCTGAGACACTCAGCACGCAATTGACGCAAAATGCTTAGGTGCGCTGCAAAACGCTGCGACCGCCGTAGCGTGGCGTACCAAAATGCGACCGCTTCAAAAATGGTGCGTAATCGTGCATACTTAAACCTGTTCATTAAACAGCGGCTTGTAATTGTACTCATTTTGAGAATATTCGCTGTGACTACCTTATCATTTGTTAGAGGAGTGTCCCCTCCGTGTTCAGAAATTTAAGCACTATTGGCCTGCCACTTTCTGGAAGACCAAGCGAACTCATAGAACTTGCTTTGTCTTTTGGCTTCGACGGCATGGACATCGACATCCTTGATTTCTGCCAACAAGCTGAAATCTATGGTGTAGACCATGCTCGGCGACTCATGGTGAGTGCACGACTGCAGGCCTCTTCAGTTCATCTCCCAATTACTCTTGGAGGAGATGATGCAACATTCGCAACTGAAATTGAGCAACTCCCAAAGTTATTTGAAATGGCCCAGGCAACTGAATGCACTCGAGCCACAGCAACAATAGTTCCTGGTTCAAACGAGCACTCGTTTAAGGATTTCTTTGAACTCCACAGGAGTCGTCTTGACCAGATTGGAAATATGGCATCGAAACATGACGTCGCTATTGGTCTTGCCATTGTTCCAGAGGCTGAATACAGAGCAGATCTCTCAAATCAATTCATCTACAATTATGAAGGATTATTTGGCCTCATCTCGAGTTCACACGAATCTGTTGGTGCCGTTATTGACGCTTGGTCACTTCATCTTGGAGGAGAATCCACATCAATAA
>JABHNP010000415.1 GCA_018694455.1 Planctomycetaceae bacterium
AGGCTCAACCATAACGAGTTGAAAGCGTCGGTCGAGCGCAGAATCCTTTTCGATGTATTTGCGGTATTCATCCAGCGTGGTTGCGCCAATGCACTGAATTTCACCACGAGCGAGTGCTGGCTTGAGGACGTTTGATGCATCAATCGCACCCTCGGCTCCTCCAGCGCCAACAAGTGTGTGAAGTTCGTCAATAAAAAGAATGGTATTCTTGGCTCGACGGACCTCATTCATCACAGCTTTAATTCTCTCTTCAAACTGCCCCCGGTACTTTGTGCCGGCGACCATCATGGCTAAATCAAGAACAACAATCCTTCGTTCTGCCAGAAGTTCAGGAATATTACCCTCGATTACTCTTTGAGCGAATCCCTCAACAATGGCAGTTTTTCCTACGCCGGCTTCACCTATGAGAACGGGATTATTTTTTGTTCGTCGACAGAGGATTTGAATAGCACGTTCTATCTCATGTTCTCGGCCGATAACAGGATCAAGCTTGCCTTGCTTGGCGAGTTCGGTGAGGTCTCGGCCAAATGAATCAAGCGCCGGGGTTTTACTTTTACCACTCTTAGTTGGTGCGTCACTGCCGCCGCCTCCAGCACCAGCCATCTGACGGCCGCCCATACCCGATCGGTCACTGCCCTCATCCATGCCGTGTCCAAGAAGATTAAGCACCTCTTCACGAACATCCTCAAGCTTGAGCCCCAGATTCATCAATACCTGAGCAGCAACACCCTCTTGTTCACGAAGTAACCCAAGTAGGATATGTTCGGTCCCAACATAGTTATGGTTGAGGTTTCGAGCTTCTTCCATTGAATATTCAATGACTTTTTTGGCACGTGGTGTCTGAGGCAATTTGCCCATCGTGACCATATCAGGGCCACTTTGGACGAGTTTTTCCACTTCGAGCCGAATCTTGCGAAGGTCAACATCAAGATTTTTCAATACGTTGGCAGCAACACCACTGCCTTCTTTGATCAAACCAAGTAGGACGTGCTCTGTTCCGATGTATTCGTGATTAAATCGCTGAGCTTCCTGGTTTGCCAGTTGCATTACCTTACGAGCACGATCTGTGAAACGTTCGTACATAAAACTTCCTCTTGTGACTACTAAACGCGACGTGCACGCTGTTCCTGCCATTCCGGCAGAAACAAAACCTAAATTCTTCTATTTATTACTCAATGCAAAAACTAAGCCAACCGTAAAAAAACAGCTACTTTAAATTGTAAATCATTAAAAACTCACCACTTTATTGTAGGGATAGCTTGCGTTACTGTCTCCTGCACCTCCGAGTTTCACGCAGGTTTGTACAGAAACCGCTCACTGTCTGTCAAAAGTTTCCGAATGAGACATCATTTTATTATCCGTCGAGGGAGAATTTAATTGTCCGATGCATACTATCCCTCCACATGCGGTCCGCTTGATTGTGGATCAAGCTGCCTTTTGATGGCTTGGTTCAGGGTATGATCCTGTAATAAGTTCATTTTTGATCTCTTCACAATTGGTCTGATCTTTTTGTTTGATAAGTGAGAGTTCGCGATCAATGGCATGCTGCCAAAGCTTTCCAGCATCACTACGGGTAAGTTTTTCGAGTGCTTTTTTTGCTTCTTGAAATCGGCTGACTCTTCGTAAGAGCGTACCAAGAAGGAGTTGTGCCTCACCATCTGTCGGTGAAAGAGTTAGAATTGTCTGTAGTTTTGTTTCTGCACGTAACCAATCTCTAGCAAGGTAGGCGTCCCGAGCATCGGTAAATAATTTTTCAGTAACTTCATCACGATAATTTATAAGAGGCTGTGGGAATGTGGATAGTGCTGAGACTGATGACACGGTCCAAATAATAGCGGTGGCAGCCCAGATGCCGAAAGTCATTTCGAGTTCAATGAATTCAGTCCAAATCCAAGCAGTCATGATGCTGAGGTTCAGACAGATCGCAAAGGCGGTAGCTAATACAAGGCCAGCCCAACTTCCTCGAAGCCACGCCCAAGGTAAGCCAGGCCAAAGAAGTGTAAGTGATCGGAGAAATGACACGAACGACGAACCTTTCCAGATTACGATCTAAATTGAAATAGCCTAAATAGAGTTTAGAGATCAGTTAGACTCAGACCAATGGCGAGTCTAGAGGGAGAAAACTCAGAAATGAAAGAAATTAAGCCCGAGCGAAACAGCGCAGTAGTGGGTATTTGGAGAACACTCGATGCCTCGGCGAATCGCAGTGCCGAGGCAGTCCGCGTGCTAGAAGACATTTTTCGTTTTTGTTTAAACGATGCTTTTCTTTCACAAGAAGCAAAGACGATCCGGCATGAACTTG
>JABHNP010000416.1 GCA_018694455.1 Planctomycetaceae bacterium
AATGATTGAGCAAGAGCAAGATGACCACCGGACCATTCTTTTGGTTCTCGGACATCTATAAGAATTGCGGTCTGGTTGATTATCTTGTGCCGAACCTCAGTGAGTGAATCCTTTGTATGTGTGGCGGCAAGAAGAGGGCCGACCGTTCCCACAAAGAATGCCACAAGAAGTCCCTTGGTTCTGCAAGATGTTTTGGAAGACCGAGATTGGTTCCATGGCATTTTTGCAATCACCATTGCCATTCCGCACGTGTCAGTAATACCGGCAAAAACGAGACCTGCTCCGATGAATCCAGCTAGGAACAGACCAGCCATTTGTGTTCCGTACCCTTCAGCAAATGATGCTATAAGAACACCCGTGAAGACGAGAGCTCCTGCTGAAATTCGCACTTGTCTCTCAAGAGAGATACTTTTACGACCTCGTACTACAGGAAGACCTGCTGCTTCGCATGCGATTGTTCCTCCTTCGATGCTTATTACTTTTGCGAAACCCGCCGTGATCATTGCTTCACAGGCTTTACGACTGCGGCCTCCAGACTGGCAAATAAAGTACAGGAACCCATCTTCGCCTGGATTCAAATTTGATGTTGCTGCGTTGAGCCGATCGAGTGGTATGTTTTCTGCGTGTTGGATGTGAATTTCACCAAACTCTGCCGGTGTACGAACATCAATTATTTTAATCGATCCGCTGTCTTGAATGCGGGAGAGAAGATGCTCAGGGGATAAATTTTCAATCATAGGTCTGGTCACTCAGAGTGGCGTTTATTGAAGGAATTGACATCATTTCATGATGGTTGGCTGCGTTGCTGCAGAAGCTGTCGTTAACGTGTTCGTCAACTGATATAGTACACAACTCTATAAAAAAGATATTTTTATAAGTTAGATTAAGAAGGAATTTTTGAATGAGCTCAAAAAAAGAAGTTCATGGTCGTGTGTTGGCAGAGCGCACGCAGCTCGAAGAAGCCCAAGCGGCTGGTCTTGGCCGCACTCTTGCAACGTACACTCGCCTTTCTGGGCCTGGCTGGTTGCAGTCGGCTATCACGCTTGGTGGAGGCTCGCTGGCGGGATCACTGTATCTAGGCGTGATCGGTGGTTATGAGTTTCTTTGGTTGCAGCCTCTCATGATGATACTCGGCATCGTTATGCTTTCTGCGATTGCCTACGTTACCCTTTCGACAGGACAGAGGCCATTTCAAGCAATGAATGAGCACGTTAGTCCTGTGCTTGGTTGGGGATGGCTGCTAGCCGCAATGATGGCAAATCTTGTGTGGGCAATGCCGCAGTTTTCTCTAGGGACGGCGGCACTTCAGCAGAATTTATTTCCACAATATCTTTCCGGTGATTCGGCAAAAATTATCTGTGTTGTAGGTCTGTTTTTGCTTGCTGCAGTTGTAGTCTGGTTTTATGACTCACCGGGGTGGGGGGTTCGAATCTTTGAGATATCGTTGAAGGCGATGGTTGGCCTCGTTGTGCTGAGCTTTTTTGGTGTTGTTGTAGCAATGTCTTGGAAAGGTGAGCTTGACTGGGCTGCAATTACTAAAGGTTTTGTGCCTGATCTTAGTCTCCTTTGGCGACCCGTAACGGGACTTTCCGGATTCATTGAAGAATCGAATGCTCCCGACTACTGGACCGCAACAATTCTTCGCGCTCAACGAGAACGGATGATAGCGGCGGCTGCCACTGCCGTGGGAATCAATATGACCTTTCTCTTGCCGTATTCGATGCTTCGTAAAGGCTGGGATCGTGCGTTTCGGGGACTGGCAGCTTTTGATCTCTCAACCGGCTTGTTTATCCCATTTTTACTTGCAACAAGTTGTGTGGTTATTGCTGCTGCGAGTCAATTTCATGCCGAAATTAATGAAAAGGTTATCAGTCAGCCTGCTGTGGAAATTACAGGTTCATACAGAGACAATCTTGAAAGAAGAGTGAAAGCAGACCTGAGCGTAGATGATTCTACTTCGCTCAGTGAGTCTGGGATGAATGAAAGGATCGATGCCTTGTCGTCAGCAGATCGAAAACTTGCTTACACACTCATCAAAAGGGATGCTTTTGATCTTGCGAATGCTCTGGAAAACTTGTTTGGTAAAGGTGGTCTGACGCAGAAAATATTTGGTATTGGGGTGCTTGGGATGGCCATTTCAACCATCGTAATCCTGATGGTAATCAATGGATTCTGTATTTGTGAAATGACTCATCGCGAAGGTGACCGAGTTGTTCAGCGGCTTGGGGCAATACTGCCAGGCATTGTTGGTGGCCTTGGTTTTCTGGCCTTGTGGGGAGACGAACAAGCGAAATTTTGGCTCGCAGTCCCTACGAGTAATTTTGGCATGGTGCTTTTGCCAATCGCCTACATCGCGTTCTTTTTTATGATGAACAGTCCGTCTCTTCTCGGTGATGCAATGCCTAGAGGAGGGGTACGGATTATTGTGAACGTGGTGATGCTTGTTGCTATTGCTGCTGCAAGTGTTGGTGCCGGATTGAGTGTATGGGCCAATGTCGGATGGATTGGTGTGATTCTTGCGGCTGGATTTATTGTGGCTGGCGTACTGAATGCTAGCTTAAAATCATCAGCATAAACTCGAACACTAGTAACAGCTTTCAATCCATGCCTTACGAGGACACACTTCCACTACTCGCGTTTTTTCTAGTAATGACCACGCTTTTTCTGTGGCTCTGGCGAAGTAGTGGTCAATATCAGTGGGCCGTTATTGCGTTTATTATGTTCGGAGCCGGCTGTGGAGTAGTTGGGATTGATTGGCTCTTTGAGACTGATAGAGAGAAGATAGAAATTTTACTTCCTTCACTTGCTCGTGCTGTTGAGAGAAAAGATCTCGAAGTACTCTTTAATGTAATCGCTCCTGAAATGCAGCCAGTTCGAGAACTGGCAGAAAAAGCTGTTCATGACGTGATGCCGAAGCAGGTCCTGATAACACGTCTTGAAATTGAGATGCAACCGGGACATGTGTTTCCGATGGCAGTTGCGAATATGCTTGTTCGCATTACGGGTAGGATTGATGAGTCGAGTTTAGAAACTGTCATCGTTAGCGTTGTTGTAACACTGCAGAAACGGGATCGGTGGCTCGTTACAGAATGTCTTGTGGAACCGGCGGATCTCATGAATAAAAGAAAAACAACACGGGCCGGACAGGTCAAACGTTGACCGCCGGCCCGTGCCGCTACCAGTTTTACATGGAGTTATGAATTTTTTCTTAGAACATTTTCGACGCTATATGCGTTATCAAACTGCTTTCCTTGTTCTTCAACCACGTTCCTATAATTGTCAACTTGGCTATCAATTTCTTCAATTATTGCCGGCTGATTACGGAGCGTAGGGTTTTCAATAAGGCTCGCTTGCAAGGCAGTGAGCCCTTCTTCGTATGCAGATTGAGCTGTTTTGAAGTCTTCACCTTGAGCAGCTCGCCTTGCTCGTTGCAATGCTTCACGTGCCTTTATGCCATCTGGTGTTGATCCAATTGTTGAGACCGCCATCCAGTAATCGTAATTAATGATATCACGACAATTGCTGATACCCCGCGAGTTATTTTTGGCATCAGCAAAAAGAGCACAAAGGTTTTCTGCGGCAGTGCGTTGAGGTTCGGCCAAAATGCCGGCAGCCGTTTCCCATGAAACTGCAGTAGTTTTTGCCGCGTGTGTCGCTAAGTCAGTTTGTTCCTCAGTACGATCGGCAGCAGGTGTTTTCAAGGCCGTTTGTGCCTCCGGTGAGAGAGACCGCATGCGTAGAGAATGAATCATGTCCCGGGTATCACCCAGCATGGTTTGAAGCTTTGCTTCCAGTGTCACGACACGCTGTTTTTCCGCATCGTGTATCCAAAGTGGTAGCGATTTATCATGGATTCTCACAAAGCGATTGGCGAGTTCCTTACACTCTTTGTGGACAGCCTCCCAAGCGGCCTGCGTTGTGGGGCTAAAGTCTCGATTTTTTTCGAGCTTATTAGCTTTTCGTAGTGCAGTAAGCATTGGCTGCGCGGCATTGACTAATGGCATGCCCACGCTGTCCGACTCAACGCTGCTGGCCGGCGCAAAACCAGCCACCGATTGCGTCATGAACGATTTACTTGCTGAAGCGGTAGAAAGTACGGTGCCGGGCATCTGTGCAAAAGCATAGAGAAGCCCCGTAATAACCATACAGATTCCAAGAATGACTTCCTCTGTGAATAAAACACGACTTGGATGTGCTAGCTCATCTGTAACATCTTTGAGATTGCTTTCAGATTGAGAAATAGAATTTTTTCGACTGCCTAAGCGTGAGGTTGCGAAAAACATATCGGGGACCCTTTCTGCTGGTAGTTGACAGAAGATCGAAAACAATGACTTTTTTTGGGAAGCATTGGTCAGTTCAATCGACTGCTTATCTATCCACTTGATGGCATGCCCCTGACAGCTACCACCGAGTTTTGCTGGGAAAGGATATGCAACTCATTGGTCAAAAAGTTGGTGACAATCCAGAAAACTTCTGAATGATCTATAAACCCTGTATAAAGACCTCGGTACATGTTGTTCGGGTGGGTTATTCACGCTAGACAGTTAGTGAAACTTCCGTTTGGGCTGGAATCAATGCCCAGTAAACACGAGGAATCAAGGCTTTGTGATCAAAGAGATAGTCTCACGTTGTTGTATTGTTCTGTGACGTATGGCAAAGTTCATCATCGAGTAATCCGCTTGGCACGAGCTCCTTTTTGTAAAGTTGATCGTGGTAGAAGCTGTCAGGTGGGCTGCTGTGTCGCAGTTGAAACAGGTGGAGATGGCGGAGTTTCGGTGCGCATTTGCCACCAATTTCGGAGGCATCAATTTCGGTATGTCGACTGCTTAATGCCAAGTCTTGATGAGGCGACAATTCAGACGAATATGGAA
>JABHNP010000265.1 GCA_018694455.1 Planctomycetaceae bacterium
AACCGATTGCCATGACAACACCTGGCACGAGGTAAGGCACCATCATTAGGAAGTCGATTGCCGCCGCCGCCTTTGTATCTCTTCGGACAATAACATAGCTTATTAGTCCCGAGGTAATTGTGATAAATGTCACCGCGATTATTGCGAAGAGAAAGCTGTTGTAGATAGCATCCGGCGCATCTCGCCAAATCCGATCATAGCTCTCAAAGCCAAATCCCCCAACAAAAACAGGGCCTTTCGTCTTCAGAAACGATGTATACACAACAACTGTTGATGGCAGCATAGCCAAAAACACAATGCCGTGGCTAAAAAAATGAACTGCTGCGTTCTTCCAACCCGATAACTTAACAGCGACCGGCAGATTTGTAAGAGAGCTGGCATAGCGACGATTAGCAAGAATTCTCCGTTGTGCAACGAGGGCAATCATTGAAATTGCCATCATCAAAATTGATACTGTGACGGCCATGGTAGGGGGCCCACCCAACTCTGAGCGATAGGCTGATAAGGCAATTGTGGACAGTGTCCGAAACCCACGACCGAGAATGGCGGGCGTTCCAAAGTCAGCAATTGAAAGCACAAAGCAAATGATGGCTCCGGTGCTGACCGCTGGAAAAACAAGTGGGAGCGTCACCTTTACAAAGCGTTGCCAAGGGCTGCACCCTAGATTTTCTGCGGCGTCTTCAAAGGATTTATTGACCGCAGTCAATGCAGTCTGTGTCATTAGAAAAATAAACGGGAAAAACTTTAATGAGAAGACAAGAATGATCCCGTGGGCACCGTAGATGGTGGGTATGTTAATGCCAATACCGCCAAAAAAGTTTGTGATGACCCCATTGGATCCCATCATCATAATCCAAGCGTAAGCACTGATGAACGGAGGGGATACTAATACCAAAATAGCGAGAGTAGAGATGAGGGTCTTTCCTGTGATTAAGAATCGTGTGGTGAAAAAGGCGAGTGGAATTCCAATTAGGCAAGCTCCAAGTGTGCCGAGGGCTCCAACAAAAAGCGTATTTTTCAAACCATTCAGATAATAGTTACGGGTGAACACCTCGATGAAGTTGTCAAGCGTCAAGCTGCCGGTATCTGGATCAATAAACCCTAATGTCAACACACGCAGGATTGGCAAAATGAGAAGAATGCAAAGTACAGCTACGATTGATATGGTAATCCAGGTCCAGAAATCTGGCCTATGGCGTGGAAATGAAAAGGCCATCAAACACGCTCCCCAAGCTCGCTGTCTCTGAAAAAAGATAGGTTTTGTCTCTCAACACAGAACCAAGCACGACTGTCTACTGGCAGCGCAATCAAGTTTGAATCAGATCGACCGACAGCCTTAATTGCTTCACCATTATCCGTGGTAGCAAATATCTCCATTTCGCGGCCTACAAAGCTGACTTCTTTGATTTGGACAGGAATCGAAATTTCTGTATTTAATAAAGAAGACGGGTCCTCATCGACCTTGACCGATATGTCTTCTGGACGCAGTGCACAAACTACAGGGCCAGCAGGTAGGTGCTGCGATACTGAACTACCGCAACATTTGAGAACACACTCACCTTTGAAATTTCCTACTTGGAGAAAATTGTTAGCACCAACAAAAGATGCAACAAATCGATTTGACGGACGCAAGTATACATCTAGAGGGGTAGCTGCTTGCTGTATGATGCCACCCTCCATGACACACACTACGTCTGACATCGCGAGGGCTTCTTCTTGGTCGTGTGTCACGTATATTGTAGTAATACCAAGGTCACGCTGGATCCGGCGGAGTTCGGCACGCAGATCAACACGCAGTCTTGCGTCAAGATTGGAAAGAGGTTCGTCCATGAGCAAAACTTTTGGCCGCACTACAATTGCTCGTGCGAGCCCAACACGTTGTTGCTGACCGCCTGATAGTTCATGGGGCATTCGATCCACGAATTTACCAAGTTCAACGACCTCAAGGACTTCTTCTACTTGACGTGTGATTTCCTTTGCTGGAATGCGACGTTGTTTCAGTCCAAAAGCTACGTTGTCTCGCACACTTAAATGCGGGAATACTGCATAGTCTTGGAAAACCATTGCAACATCTCTTCGATGCGCTGGCAGATGCTCGATG
>JABHNP010000203.1 GCA_018694455.1 Planctomycetaceae bacterium
AAGAAGGTAGTATGTTAATTCATGGTCTTGGCTCCAGTGATACACGAGAGCCTCACGAGAAGCGGTCTCTGCACTTGCAATGATTTCACCACGGATGCTGTTGGGATTTCTGTGGAGGGTGTGTTGCGATCGTTGAGGGCCAGAAAGATCGAAGGAGAGCACATCTGTTGGGCCAGGAATGCCCAGCCATGCTTCGTGAAGTTCAGCAATCTCTTTATCATTTACAATTACTAGGCTGATATCGGCTTCCATTATTTTTAGCAAATTTATTGCAGCCATGAAACGATGCTTGAGTGTCTTTGAACAGACTGTAGTGGCTCGCTGCCGATTACATATAACCACATTCTGCTTGCTAAGGGAACATTCTCCTATTCCGAGAAGCGTCATGGAACATCGTTTCGGGGAGGCCACTAGGCTGTCCTCTGATCCGGATATTTGACTCGGCCGTGATACACAGCTGTGAGGCTTTTCACTAGGCTTTGCTCAATAAGCCGAAGTTCTTCAAGCGTCAGTCCGCAGTCTTCAAATTGACCATCGAGGAGCCGTTTCATAGCGAGGTCGTGCACAAGACTTGAAATTCTTGCTGGGGTTGGTTCAGTGAGTGATCGACTAGCACTCTCAACAGCATCAGACAGCATTAAGACTGCTGACTCTCGCGTACTTGGACGAGGTCCTGGGTAGCGAAATGTTTGTTCGTCAACGCTACCACTGTTTGGGTCAGTTTGTGATTTTTCAGCAGCACGTCGATAGAAGTATTCTACAAGTGTTGTGCCATGGTGCTCCAATAGCAGATCGATGATAGGCTGAGGAAGGTTGTACTGACGAGCCAGTTCAGCACCTTCTTTCACATGTGCAATGATGATGAGACTACTCATTGCCGGCACTAATGTTTCGTGCCTGTTTTCTTGCCGGTTCTGGTTTTCAACGTAATAAGCAGGCTTGAGCATTTTTCCGACATCATGAAAATATGCTCCAACTCGGACAAGGAGCCCTCGGGCGTTAATTGCATCAGCTGCAGCTTCGCCAATGCTCGCAACATTAATTGAGTGGTTGTAGGTGCCCGGCGCCCGACGGACAAGTTCTTGAAGAAGTGGATGTGCAACATCACCGATCTCAAGCAGGCTCAGGTCGGTAAGAACACCGAATGTTTTTTCCACGAATGGCAGTAACCCTGTCATTAGAAAGCCTGCTAAAAGTGTCCATATGCCAGTCCTGGCTGCTTCAAAAAGAAGGTAAAAGTCTAGTGGGTGTTCTTCAAGAAGGTTGGCACCGATCTGGGTCGTCATGGCAACGGCACCTGCCCATAAGCCCACGTAGATCAATTTGCTTCGACTTCGGATACGACCCATCCAGAAAATCGTTGCCGCCGCTGCCGCGGTTAGTGTTATGTAATCAGCTAGTCCCTGCCCTAAACCAACAACGAGAACAAGAGCTACTTCAGCTACGAGGAGCAGCGCAAGATCTTCATCGTAAGCGATCGCGACAGTCATTGCGAAAACCAACAGAGGCAATATTTCGGCATGCCATGCATCGCCAGAGGCAAAAACACATGCAGCCATTGTTGTGACGATCAGTACAAGCAATGTCGCGATATGACCAAGATCAACCATGACATCACGATGATGAAGGTGGAGGTAGAACCCGGCAAGTGTAAACATTGCTACGAATAATCCAAACAGCGAAGCCGCTCTCCCAAAGCGTTCACTCACAGGTTGTTGCCGCAGAGATTCCTCGTGTTCAAGTTTAAGAAGCGTAACTTGCTCGTTCGTGATTTCCTCACCGGCAGGGGCGAGTAGGTCACCTGCTGCATAGCGAATGAACTGCTCAGGTGTTTTTTCAACAGCTTCGTTCTTTGCTTTGGACGTAGCCTCACTATCGACTTCGAGGGAACCAGTCAGTCTTGGATCAATCCACATAAAGACTCGGTCGGTAAGTGGGCCGGATCCCAATTCATCGGTAATTCTGGCTTTCAACCGAATCTTGGCCTCTCCAAGCAGCACATCAGCAACCTGAACGCGTATCATTTCAGTTGTATTCCCAAGCGGATGTACATCGATTTCAGTCTGGCTACCGTCATCGATACCGTGCTGAATTTTTTCGAGTACACCCTGAGTCTCTAGTAACGCGAATGCACGGTCGATTGCTTTATTAAATTCGAGCAGTTTTTCTTTTGAACTCACTGGGTTTCGGAAGGCAGTGAATGCCTGTTCTGCTTGAAGCTTATCACGTGAAAATTCTGTGACAGACGGGTTCGGCTGTTTTGGTTGCTCTCCTGCGACTGATTCTGATTCCAACCCCGATTGCGCCTGTGCACGCATGACATCATCGGCGAAACCAATGTCTCCCGTCGATGGACGAGTACGTGGTTTTCCCTCGCCTTCTACCGTTTTCTGGCCGAGGGTTGGTGATTCCAAGGACAGGGTCGAATTATTGTTACGTGGTTTTGCTTCTGTTGAGAAGTCCGGTGGCTCGGGGGCCATTGGTGGCTCAGCAGATTTTATAACAGTCCCTGGCGACGGTACTGGAAGTCTCTCAAGAACTGCCGCTGTTTCCGGCGCGAACTCAAGCCATGCAGCACGGGATACACCGGCTAAGGTCTCTGCGGCTGCAATTTCAGCCACCCTGTTCTTAAGTCCGTCACGAATACGAACCATAGGAGATCGATCTTGAATGTATACGACACGGACTTGTGATGTTGCCCGCTGTTGTGCCGCACGAGTTCTTGCGAGATCAGGCTTCTCAAATGCAACTCGAGCCACAACACCCCGGGGAGCAACAGATCCGAGCCTGAATGCAAATGGTTGCGACCACCCACGAAGTAAAATTAAGAGAAAAAATGCAGCGAGGAGGCAAAGGCCAAGGCGTACGAGCACCTCAGAACGAGAGATTGTTTCCAGGAGCCGTCCCCAGAAACTCTGCGGGCCTTCCATTGAAGAGGCTCGACGAATGCGGCGGCGAAATGACGACGGGGCAATACTCATCGGTGTTTACTGGACAGTCTCTCGTTTTTGAATGAAGAAATGAAGTATCTAATTATTCCTCGTAAGCTTCAACAATGCGCTGAACAAGAGGATGCCGAACAATATCACCGCCTCCAAGACTAATTCGGTGACAGCCGGAAACCTCACCGAGTCGTTCCATTGCATCAATAAGTCCGCTTTTTCGGTTTGAAGGGAGATCAATCTGTGTTGTATCACCCGAAATCACCATTTTCGACCCAACACCAAGGCGGGTCAAAAACATTTTCATTTGCGAGGCAGTTGTATTCTGTGCTTCATCCAAGATGACAAAGGCTTGATTCAATGTTCTACCTCGCATGTACGCTAGTGGAATCATTTCAATGACATCCTGCTCCGTCAGCTTCTTCAATAAATCGAAGTCCATCATCTCTCGGAGAGCATCGAGTAAGGGACGGAGATACGGATTAATTTTTGCCTGAAGGTCGCCTGGAAGAAACCCAAGACTTTCGCCTGCTTCAACGGCCGGCCGTACAAGTACAATCTTGGTGACCTGTTGTTCACGAAGAGCAGATACAGCCATCGCGACTGCCAGAAATGTTTTACCGCAACCAGCTGGCCCCTCACAAAATACCACATCGGATTGTCGAATAGCACGTACGTAGGCAGCTTGTCCTGATGATCTAGGAACTATGCGGCCACCGGGGCGATGCACTTCGATTGATTCTTGATGCATCGATTTTTCAGAAGCAGTATTTCCATTGAGTAATCGTTCAACAATTTGTTCTGTAATTATGCCGTCTGTCTTAAGGGATTGATCGAGAGATTCAAAGATCTGCGTAGCTCTGTGTACAGCAGCATCCTCTCCCTCGATGTGGATCTCTCCATCTCGGGCAGAAATCCCAACATCCAAAGCAGTTCTTATTTTTCGGAGGTGTTGATCACGAGGCCCGAAAAGTTCTAAGAGCCGCTTCGAATCGACTACTGCAAGCGTTGAGCGAGTCATCAAAGTCCATCAACCGAGTGTGGGTAAATGGCCTCGAGGAAAGTGTGCGTCTGTCACGTGACAGACAAGCAAAAGCCGAACTACTGCGAGGCTTCTTCTATATCGTACTCTGGCAGGAGAATCGTTCCCAAGGGGTTTCGTTGGAATAGCTGAATTATCTAGAAAAAACCTGTGCTACGGCTGAAAAGATGGTCTTTCACGAGAGGGCATTTACCCAGAGAAACCATGCAACAGGTGCAGCAAAGAGTAGTGAGTCAATCAGGTCGAGTGTTCCGCCTAAGCCCCCTAAGGACCTGCCAGAGTCCTTGATCTTAAACTCTCGCTTGATGAGCGACTCTGCAAGATCACCAATCATTCCAGCAAGTCCGACTGATAATCCGAAGACAAACCATCCACCAAGAGGTTGTAGTGGCAGTCCACCGCTATATATGAGTGAGGATTGTAGGATCAGCCATGCTGTGAATAGCGAGCCAGCCAACGACGCAAAGGCACCTTCAAAGGTTTTGCCGGGACTGAGTTTCGGTGATAACGGGATTCGGCCAAAGGCAGATCCGATAAGATATGCAAAGACGTCACCAGCTTTGACAACTGCGATAAGACTCAATAATGGAATGATTCCAAAATATTTTGGAGTTGTTTGCTCAAAGCCTAAACTTGCAAGATTGACAAGCCGTAATCCTACCATGAAGGCCATAGGGAATCCTAAGTATGTCAACACGAAAACACCAGCAGCTAATCGATCAAGAGATTGACTGCTAGTGCGAGTGAGTAGGATTTCTTGAATAAAGAGCAGGCCAATGGCTGCCGTAGCAGCTAGAGCAGACCAACTGAGGGCCGCTACGGGAGCCGTATCTCCTGTATCAGAGACCATGGCTTGAGTCCCAACTGCAACAGCTAAAAAGATTGCAACGACGCCTATGCGAAGGAGTCCTCCTTTGAGTTTGATGTGCCGCTTCGCATAGAGGCTAAGAAACTCATTCACTCCGCCCACGGCTAAGAGAATTAATGTTGGAAGTAGCCACCAGCCGGGGAGTCCTCCGAGAAATCCGGTAGCGTCAGCCCATGTTAATGCAGCAAAGCAAGAAATGAGACTTCCGGAGACGATGACCCGTGAACCTATTGTTGAAAATCGGCTTGGTTCTCTGTTCATGATGACGCAAGGCCTCCAAATCGTCGCTCACGTGATTGAAAAGCTGTGATTGCTAAATCGAGATGTCTCTCAGTAAAGTCAGGCCAGAGGTCTGGTGTTACCCAGAATTCTGCGTAGCTCATCTGCCAAAGTAGAAAATTACTTATTCGCATTTCACCAGCAGTTCGAATGAGGAGGTCTGGATCAGGCATTCCGTTAGTCTCAAGCTGAGATTCAATACTGCTTTCATCTATTTCATCCGGATGAAGTCGGCCAGACGCTACTTGATGGGCAAGCGTTTTTGCGGCCTTCACAATTTCAGCCCGTCCTCCATAGTTAACCGCTAGGCAAAGTCGCATGCCGTCATTTTTGCAGCACATGCCTACAGTTTCGTCGATAGCAGCGAGCGTACTGCTAGGCAGACCGTCGCGACTCCCTATCATTATTAGGCGAATGCGTTCACGCATTAGGAGGGACCGTTCTTCGACCATGTACTGCTCGAGAAGTAGCATCAGGAAGTCGAGCTCGGCTTGGGGTCGTTGCCAATTTTCACTCGAAAGGCAGTAGAGTGTAAGCTGTTCAATACCACGCCTCGCAGCATGTTCGGTGACTTTACGAACACTTGCGACACCCTGACTATGACCTTCAATCCGCGGAAGATTTCTCTTCTCAGCCCAGCGGCCATTGCCATCCATGATCACGGCGACGTGCTGTGGTAAGGGGCCAGTTGTCGATGTAGTCTGCTGTTGACCTGCCGTCCGAGACATGTTTGTAGTTCGGGTGGCAACAGAGTTGTTCACACCGTTGCTCGTTCCTGTTGGGTATTTGGAGGACATGGTGCAGGCTTCGTGTGGTCAGTGCGAAAAATGGTTTGTTCTCGATCAGGTCCAACTGAAACGATTGTCACAGGCCGGCTAAGGAGCTCTCCAATCCGATCTATATACCGAATAGCATTCGCCGGTAGATCAGCCTCCTTACGAGCACGAGTCAAATCCTCCTGCCATCCAGGAAGTGTCTCGTAAATTGGTTCTGCGATTTTTAAATCATCAATCTGGCTGGGAAACTGATCTACAACAGTGCCATTAATTCGATACCCAGTACAAATTTTGACCTCGTCGAGTTCAGCAAGAACATCGAGCAGCATGACGGCAAGTTCATCAACGCCTGAGAGCCGCGCAGAATACCGAGTGGCTACTGCATCAAACCAACCGCAGCGTCTCGGTCGTTGAGTGACGGTTCCGAATTCGTTACCGCGTTGTTGGAGGTGTTTTCCAACGTTATTGTCTTGTTCAGTTGGAAGGGGGCCACCTCCAACTCGTGTGGAATATGCTTTTAGAACACCGATACTTCGCGTGATCCATCGTCCCGGAACACCCGAACCACTCGAAACACCAACGCCAGAAGAGTTGCTGCTCGTGACAAATGGAAAAGTGCCGTGGTCAATGTCGAGTAGTGCACCTTGTGCACCTTCAAATAGAACTGGCCGGCCATTTTCAACAGAATCTAAAAGGTAATTTGTTGTTTCGCCAACGTAGTCACGGAGTCTTTCCGCATAACCCTGGTATTGATCAAAAATCTTGTCACTATCAAGTTCAATGACATTACTGCCAGCTGGTTGGCTTGCTTCAAGGAATCGACGTTTGACTTCAATAATGTGATCAAATGTCGAACGGAAATCTGAGCGATAGAGATCTCCAAGCCGAATGGCCAGAGATCGACCAACTTTATCCCGATAACAGGGACCAATACCTCGTCCCGTTGTTCCGATGGATTCGCCCCCCGAGAGGCTTCCATTGAGAATGCCATCCTCAATGACATGCCATGGGAAGACTACATGAGCTCTATCACTTAATCTCAACTTGCCGGTAACGTTCACACCTCGTGACTCAAGCATGTCAATTTCACGTATAGCGCTTGCTGGGTCGAGAACAACACCGCCGGTCACGACACAGGTAACATTGTCACGCAGAATGCCACTTGGAATTAGTGAGAGCTTCCATGTTTCGCCATCTGATACCACTGTGTGCCCAGCATTTGCGCCACCTTGATACCGAGCTACAACATCGTGATTTTCTGTCAGGATGTCGACAAGTTTGCCTTTAGCCTCATCACCCCACTGCAAACCAATGACACAGGTTCCGGGCACGCTGGAGTCCCTTTACTTAAAGAGTTCTTTTCGGGCGGTTACAGAACCGCCACACTTATTTATGAAATCAGTCTAAAACTAGGTTTTTTTGGGTCAAGCGGGTGGTGGTTGGGCCGCCTTAGTCCTACTGTTTTTGCACCATTAGACGGTAAGCCCCTTAGAGCAGTAGCGTGCTGAATGTAAGATTGAACGGTCTGTTGTTAGGTAACGTCATTTTTTAAGTTTTATGGAGAGCCATTTCTATGTCTTCTGAAAGCTCATATTCTTCGGATGTTAGATATCCATGGTAAAGCACGGGGCCGGTCAAGTTTTTCACGTGAATGATGATGCGGATGGATGCACGCTTGCATCTTATTTGCGGCAGCAAATAGCTGGAACAAGTTGGGCAGTTGCAGAACGGTGGATTCGTAATCGACGTATTACGGTTCATGGAAATGTTTGTGTTGATAATGCGAGGCGTTTGAAATCCGGTGAGGTTGTAAAAATTCTTGACGTCTCTGCCCCTGCGCCCCCTGGTTCTCAAGATGTAAAAATTGTCTTCCTTGATGATCAGCTTGTTGTTGTTGAAAAGCCTGCTGGCATGACAACAACTCGGCACCACGAGGAAGCCGGGTGGCCCACGCGGCGTCGCCAGTTGCAGCCGACCCTCGATGAACTTTTGCCAACCGTGATCGGGCGTTTCTTAAAAGCTATAGGGAAAAATAAAAAAAGCAGTGGGTCAAAAAAAGAGAGGCTGCATCGCTCTGGGCCCGTCCGAGCTGTTCATCGTATTGATCGAGAAACAAGCGGCCTTCTGGTCTTTGCTAGGACAGTGCCTGCGGGAAGAATTTTAGCAGAGCAGTTTCGGCAGCATACGACGCAAAGAAAATATTTGGCCCTTGCCGTTGGTCGAGTCGGTAAAGGTACTGTGATTTCAAGTCTTGTACGCGATCGCGGTGATGGACGGCGGGGTTCCGCGGACGATGGCAAAGGAAAGCACGCCGTAACACACGTTCAGCCATGTGAACATTTTGGGAATGAATATACGCTGGTAGAGTGTCGGCTTGAGACCGGGCGAACACATCAAATCCGGATTCATCTTGCTGAAAGCGGGC
>JABHNP010000136.1 GCA_018694455.1 Planctomycetaceae bacterium
GCACCTGCGGAAACTGCTGAGTCGTTTGTCTGACGCAATGAGTTGGAGGTGCACCAAATACCTCGGAAAAGAGGTTGGAGTGTTGACATCTCTATCTTGCCATCTTACATTTCGAGGTTCCACCAGAGTTGGCCCCCAATTCCCCATTGGGCTCGGCCGAGGTGGGTACCGCCGTTTCAACGGCGTTTAAAGTCTGTCGACTGTTCTGTTGACGTCACTTTCTCACGTGCTGTGAGGCAGAAAGGTGATGGCGGAGAATATTCGGCTTGATATTGTTCTGAGAAAGTGGAATTGGAGTTTTGCCGTGGCTGCGTCGACGCAGGAAATAATTCGTATTCGAATGGAAGCGTACGACCATGCAGTACTTGATCAAAGTGCGGCCGAGATCGTTGATACAGCGAAGCGAACAAACTCTGAGGTGCATGGGCCGATACCTCTTCCGACACGTATTGAGCGATATACGGTGCTTTCTGGTCCGCATGTCGACAAGAAGGCTCGCCAGCAGTACGAAATCCGAACACATAAGCGAGTTGTTGATATTGTTCAGGCCACAGCGAAAACAATTGAGGCTCTTAACAAACTGAGTCTACCTGCTGGCGTGGACATTAAAATCAAGGCATCATCGTCATAAAATTGTTGAGTTGAAAGAAAAATATTTAGAGTAAAACCTGCGGGTTTTGAAGGTACGAAAAACGCAAACTAGGAGCGCAATGTTCATGCTTGGAAGGCTTGGTGGGTAAGAGTCGAAGGGAACCGACTTCTCCCACAGCTAAGTGGTTTCAGGTGTGACGGAATTACTTTGTTGGCTTTTGCCGGCAGAGAATGCATAGCGAAAAAATATGGCAACCGAAAATCAAAAAGAAGAGACGGCTGAGAGCCAGTCTGAAAATGAAACGCCTGCGGTTGCTGAGACGTCTAAGCCTGTTGAAATGGATAGAAAAGGCCTCCTTGGCCGCAAGGTGGGGATGACCCAAATCTTTACTGAGGATGGTACTGTAGTCCCGGTAACTGTTATTGAAGCAGGGCCCTGCACCGTGCTTTTGTCCCGTTCTGCTGAACGTGATGGCTACGATGCTATTCAGGTTGGGTACCGTGATAAACCCCGTCGTTTGGCGAGCCGGTCTGTACGCGGTCAGGTCGTGAGGCTTGATAGCAAGCGGGCAAAGAGGCGAGGTCTTGCTGGAATTGAAATGGTGGCAAAGGCGGACTGCGAACCTCAGCGTTTTGTCCGCGAATTTCGGGATGAAACAAAAGCCGAGGTCGGCCAAAAAATCACAGTTTCTGTCTTTGAGGGATGTGACTCCGTTGATGTTATCGGGGTGACAAAGGGCCGAGGAACTGCAGGCGTGATGAAGCGTCATGGGTTTGCCGGCCAGCGAGCTACTCATGGCGTAAAGAAGGTGCATCGGCATCAGGGTGGTACTGGAATGTGCCAGTCGCCTGGGCGTCTCTTCAAAGGTAAGAAAATGGCTGGGCGCTTTGGGAATGAGCGGTCCACAATGAGAAATCTCCGGCTTGTAAATATCGACAATGATCGAAACCTTCTGGTAGTGCGTGGCGCGGTACCTGGCCCGAACGGTGGTTATGTCGTGGTTCGGCAGACCAATAAAGTAAAGCGTACGGGTGGAGTTGGAACGCCTACGTCGAAGAAGAAGGGTGCGAAATGAATCTTACTGTATATAACTCGGCCGGCGAGCAGGTTGGCAAGTACGAGATTGATCCTTCAGAGTTGTCGCCCAAAATAAATAAGCAGTTGCTGCATGATGCCGTTGTGATGTATCAGGCCAACTTGCGGCAGGGCACGTTCCGAACAAAGAGTCGCGGCGAGGTTGCTGGCACAACAAAAAAAATGTACCGCCAGAAAGGAACTGGAAACGCCCGGGCTGGCTCGAAAAGAAGTGGTGTTCGTCGTGGCGGTGGGCATATATTTGCGAAGCGTCCCCGAGATTTTGGTTGGAGAATGCCGCGGAAGGCTCTGCAGTCGGCGACCCGGATGGCACTGGCGGCGAGACTTGCAGACGAAGAGGTCATGCTTGTAGAGAGTTTGGATTTCGAAACCCCCAAGACTAGTTCGATGGCTGCTACGCTCAAATCATTAGGTGTAGCTGGGAAAACTGTCTTGGTTTCATCTGATACCCACAACGGCAATCTTTGGAAAAGTGCACGAAACATTCAGGGTGTCACAGTTTCACCTGTTGCTGAACTAAACGCCTTGTTGATTTTGCAGCCAAGAGCCATTGTGATGACGACTGCCGCAATTGATGCGTTTCGAGAAGAAACGAAACGGGTTCGTGAGGGCAGTCGAACAAAAGCGGCTCGCAAACAAGGCGGTCGTGCTGCTGCACGGAGTCGCGGAGCGATTCAAAGTCAAGAAGAAGGAGGAGTGTAACTCATGGCAGCCCCTATCCCACCGGCACCAAAGTTGAATCCTAATCTCGCACCTCATCAGGTCATTATTCGTCCATTGGTGACAGAAAAGGGAATGCATCGTGCGAATCGCAATA
>JABHNP010000381.1 GCA_018694455.1 Planctomycetaceae bacterium
CTCATATGTCGTAACAAGTGCGCCAAACGTCAGCAGAACACTGGTTACAGCAACAAGACAGCAAGCAATCCAATGAGCCAGATTAGGGCTCCTTGCTGCGATATATTGCGAACTCATTATTATTCCTTGCATGACAAACAAATGGGCGACGAGACAACTGCTCAGTGGGCAGCACCTGCTGCTGCCGTTGCCGCTGGATTAGGAGGATCAGTCTGCATGAGATGATCAGATTCGATTCCCGGAACAGAGTACTCGTACGGCCCACGATGAACAATTGGCTGAAAGTCAAAGTTGCCATGGCCAGGAGGACTTGGCGCCGTCCATTCCAGCGTGTTTGAATTCCAAGGATTCCGACCTGCTATCGGCCCATAAAACATGCTCCAGAAAAAATTCACGGCAAAAATAATCTGGGTCGCAACCATGCCCATAGCGCAATATGTCATAAACGCGTTAAGTGGTTGTAGATGATGGAACGTTTCGTAGTGATACGCATCAGCGAGTCTCCGAGGGAAACCAACCGCTCCCAAAATGTGCATTGTGAAAAACGTGCCGTTCAGAAAAATAAATGTGAGGAAGAAATGCACCTTCCCCCAAAATTCATTCATTGTTCGCCCAAACATTTTTGGAAACCAAAAATAGATTGCAGCCCACACGCCCATTGCAGTACCTGCGAAGAGGACATAATGAAAATGAGCCACAATGAAATATGTATCGTGAATGAAAATATCAACTGGTGTTGCGGCCATGAAAATGCCCGACAAACCACCGATGATGAACATTGAGACAAACGACAACGCAAACAGCATCGACGTCGTAAACTGAATCTTTCCACCCCAGATTGTCCCGAGCCAATTGAATGTTTTCACGGCACTCGGCAAAGCAATCATCATCGTGGAAACCATAAAAGTAACCCCCAGAGCTGGATTCATACCCGACATAAACATATGGTGCCCCCATACTATAAATCCTAAACCGGCTATACCTGCTACCGAATAGACCATCGGGCGATAGCCAAATAATGGCTTTCTAGCAAAGCATGTCAAAATATCTGAAACCATGCCCATTGCCGGCAAGATCATGATGTACACCGCTGGATGGCTGTAGAACCAAAACAGGTGCTGCCATAGGAGTGGTTGTCCACCTCCTGCTGTTGCAACAGCGTTGTTCACAATATTTCCCTCAGGGGTAAAAAACCCTGTTCCAATCGTTCGGTCAGCTAACTGCATAAACCCGGCAGCGGTGAGAACAGGCAGTGCAAAAGCCTGCAAGACAGCCGTAATAAACATTGACCAAATAGTCATTGGCAGGCGAAACATCGTCATACCAGGTGCGCGCATCAAAATTATTGTGGTCATGTAATTCACACTTCCAAGCATCGAGGACACACCAACGAAAGTAAGTCCAATAAGCCAAAGTGTTTGCCCCCACCCAGCACCAGGAGACGAATTCACGTTTGTTGAAAGCGTAGGATAACTTGTCCAGCCACTTGAAGCCGCCCCACCTTCGACAAAGAAACTGGCTCCGAACGCAATAAACGCTGGCCACATGAACCAATAGCTCAGCATGTTAAGCGTAGGAAATGCCATATCATCCGCACCAATCATAAGCGGAATAAGGAAATTCCCGAACGCACCAGCAAGTATCGGAATGATTACGAGGAAAATCATGACCGTCGCATGCATCGTAAAGAGCATTGTATAAAACTCTGGCGACATCTGGCCTCCTTGTTGAGCAAAAAGTTTGCCAACAACAGGAACATCAGACCATGGCCAAGCAACTTGCCAACGAACAGCAAGTGCAAGCAATCCGCCAACAAGAAACCAAAGGAGCGTTGAAAAAAGAAACTGCAGACCAATCACTTTGTGATCTTTCGAAAAAACATAGGTCGAAAGAAAAGTTGACACCTTACTGGCCGTAGACGGCTGGGCACGAACTATTGCTTCATGCTTCTGCGGTGAATCTTGGACGCTCGTCGGTTTCGTATCTGCGGTACTCACGGCTAACCTCGTTTGTGAAGCGATTTTCTACGTATGTATGTTTCGGTGTGTAATTGTTAACTCATGCAAGAACTAGGTCTTGGTGCCACTTTCCTGAGTAGCTTCTTGCTCCTGATATTTAACTTCAAGCCATTCTTCAAAACGTTCTCGTGACTCAAACGTCACCCTACCCTTCATCTTGTAATGCCCCCACCCACAGAGTTCTGCGCAAACGATGTCAAACACACCTTCTTCACGCGCCTTAAACCATACTGGGATTTTCATACCCGGGACTGCATCCTGCTTGATACGTACATTCGGAAGAAAAAAACTGTGAAGTACGTCCATACTCTTCAATTGGATCAAGATATCTTCATCGATAGGCAAATGCAGATCATTCACGAGATGTAGATCGTCAGGAGTCCCAAGAACACCGTCTCGGCCAGGATATCGAAGCCTCCACTCGAATTGTCGGCCAATGACTTCAACTGTGGGGGCCATATTGGGCCTCCGCATTTTCACATCTGCCCAGGTATTCATCTGATAAATAGCAAGGAACAACAACACTGCAGCAGGGATAATCGTCCACACCACTTCGAGTGCATGATTTCCATGACGATATTGAACTTCTACCCTTGTGTTTTTCGCATCGTACTTCCATATGAACCAAAACAAGGCAACTTCGGTCACTATGAACACAGCACCGGTGAGCCAGAGAATGAAGTAAAACAAACCATCCACAGCAGCACCATGCTCTGAAACATCTTTGGGAAGCCAAATATCATAGGCAGGCGCAACAGCAAAAGTAATGACTCCCAAGATAGGGACCGCCAGAAAAAGCAGACTCCAAAAAAGACCTGCGAAACGCTTCATTTCTTAGCCTCCAACATTATGAACATCACTTCTCTTGGGAATTTATCGAACTCACATTCGATCCCGGGCCACCATCGGCCGGTCCGCTCCGAGCGTTCCGTTAAAGTCATACGGGAGCGACCGAATATAATTTACAATGTGCCAGATTTCTTCGGGTGGAACTGTGCCTTTGGCTGCCGGCATTGGAGCACCATTTATCCCTGCATGAATTCTATAATACAAATCAAGCGGGCGCATTCCCCCACGATAAACACCTTGCCGGAGATTTCTTGGACGGATTGTTCGGGGACGTAAGGCGTTTCCATCGAGAACTGTTTCAAAGCGATCAAGCCATGCAAGTTCTATCCGGTACTCGTCTCGTTCTTCAGCAGACATCTCCCAAGTCGATGCTTTCCCTGCCTGTTCAGCAGCACCTTCTACCGTCTTGTGAGCCTGAAAAACAACTTTGTTCCAATCGTCATAATCATTTGCCTGACCATCACCGAGACCGCTTACGCCGTGACATTTCACACAATTCGCTTTGTTGCCATAGAACAACTCTTTGCCCTTCGCAATCGACGCGACCATATCAAGACCAGACGGCATATCAGGCACGTCGATGATCGCATCATCTGCTACCGCCCACATTTCTGAGACCGGATCAATGATCTCCTCAAACAGAAACTCCCGAGACTGCGGCAGAACACCCTGATCTTCATCATCAAGCTCAAAATAAGCTCGC
>JABHNP010000324.1 GCA_018694455.1 Planctomycetaceae bacterium
GCTATGTCGACAGAGAGGCTTCCACTTGGGATTCCAGGAACAATAGTTGTTGAATCAGTACCAAGTGGCATGATAGAGCCTTGCCCAAACTCTTTTTCGATTTGTGCAAGAGCCGTCTTCAGTATTGGATTGCCATCGATAAATGCATCAGCTGCCTTCGTGGTGTTCTTTTTCTTTGTCGAGCGACTATTTGTTTGCGATGCTCCGGTCTTCTCTTTCGCTTGCTTTGTCTTAGCCATACGGGCTGACGCTCCTTCTTTATGAGATGACGACTCAGTTTTTATCTTCGGGGTTTGTTTTATCGCGCTGATCATTGCCGATTCCTTTCAACGATTCATTCTGCGCGAATGCTGTAACGACAACAGTCATTGAAATCAAAGTGTGACGAATTCCTCAAAAAACGGCTACGTCGCAGTGTTCAAATTTTGAATCAATACAATAATACGTCTGCATTCACGTGTCTGGACAAGCGAAGGGGCACTCGCCACAACGCACGATCACTCCCACACGATGGAGGTGAACATGCGTATAGTATCGGCAATTCTCTGGCTTAGCAAGTGAAAAAACATCGTTTATAGAGTCGGATTAAATGCCATGCCTTATCCAGGGCCGTACAATCGTCAGAAAGTTAGCATTTGTCGATACTCTTTAAACCGCTGGTCTACGAGAGAGCGGTCGAGTTTCTCAAGCCGACCAAGGCTAAAGTCCTCAACAGTAAAACTTGCCGTGACAGTCCCGTAAGCAAGGGCTTCCTTTAAAGCCTGGGGGTCAAATCGTCCAAGTGAGGCAAGGTGACCCATCATGCCGCCAGCAAAACTGTCGCCAGCGCCAGTTGGATCAAGTACCTTCTCGGTTGGAAAAGCAGGCATGACGTACATTTCATGTTCACTAAAAAACATAGCGCCATGCTCTCCCTTTTTGATGACAACAAATTTTGGCCCCATTGCTCGTATTGCGTGACCTGCCCGTACAAGGTTTTCATCCTCTGCGAGTAGTTTGGCTTCAGCATCATTAAGAACTAGTCCATCGATCTTGGTCAATAATTCATTCAGTTCATCCCTTTGGATATTGATCCATAAATCCATGGTGTCAGCAACAGTCAGTTCTGCATTTTTAGCCTGCTTGAGAACATCGAGCTGTACCGCAGGCGAAGCATTACCAAGGAAAAGGAATCGACAGTCTTGGTGTGTCGATCCTAATTTCGGCTGGAATTCATCGAGCACATTGAGGTGCACTTCGATGGTTTCCCGGTCATTCATGTTTGGAAGGTAGCGTCCTCGCCACCGAAATGTTTTACCACCAGGAATGATTTGAAGTCCTGATGTGTCAATTCCTTTGCGTTCAAGCAAGGCGGTGTGCTCCTCTGGCCAGTCTTCACCAACGGCACCAATCATGCGAACTGGAGAGAAAAAACTGGCTGCATATGAAAAGAATACAGCAGAGCCCCCAAGAACATCATCCCGCTTGTCAGTTGGGGTTTCTATACAATCAAAGGCTACGCTTCCAACTACAAGCAGAGGCATTCATATCTCCTTCGTGAGTGCAATATTAATAAAGGTTCGGTACAAAATTTTTTTTAGAAAAAATCCTGAAAACAGACTCTACCTGTTTCTTGCACCATGCGCCTAGGAAGCACTTTTAGCCACAGAGTTCGAGAGCATTGCGAAGTCGATTTAGAGATTTTTCACGACCGAGAATTACGAGGCAGTCATAGAGCCCGGGCCCGACGGTCGTTCCGGTCACGGCAACACGCACCGCATGAATGAGATCCCCGACCTTTTTATTCGCAGTGTCAACCACGGACTTGAGGGCGGGCTCAAGAGTTTCGGTGTGAAATGGCTCAATATCTGCGATGTGCTCAATGAATGTCTGAAGTAGATCCGCAGTTCCTGGCTTAGACAGTCGTTTGGCCACAGCTGCCGGATCATATGCCAGCTTCTCAACAAGAAAAAATGTGGCATATGTCAAGATGTCTCCAGCAACTTTCAGTCGGTCCCCAGAAGCTTCAATAATTTGAAAAATAAAGTCTCGCTTTTCATTTGATATTGGCTCAGAGATGAGGCCAGCTTTGGTGAGAAACGGTGCCATAAGATCAAATTTTTCAGCCGTTGAAAGTTGCTGCATGTAGTGATCTTGAACTGTCCATAATTTCTTTGGATCAAAACTTGCTGGAGAACTATTCACTCGTTCAAGTGAAAAGTTCTCGATCAGTTGGTTGCGAGTGAAAAATTCTGTGTGATCATCAAGAGACCATCCGAGGAGCGTGAGGTAATTGTCGATGGCCCACGGAAGGTAGCCAACATCTCTATAGAAATCGACAATGACTGGGTTGAACGTGTCCGATTCGGGCTCAAGTCCAATCTGCTGCGCAATCTTCATGCCATGCTCATTGACCTGAGCAAAGTCACGGTTTTTCAGGTATTTGTCTAATTTGCGTTTGCTGAGTTTTGTGCGGCTTCCTGGTTCTGCAACAAGTGGGAGGTGTGCATAAGTCGGGAGTTCGTAGCCGAGGCTTTTTGCAATAAAAGCCTGTCGAGGCGTATTTGAAAGGTGTTCTTCTGCTCGGATGACATGGCTAATTTCCATGTCATGGTCATCCACAACAGTAGCGAGGTGATACAGGCACGAGCCGTCGGCTCGCTGTATTACGTGGTCTTGCTCTCTTTCCCAGGCAAAAGTCACTTCGCCACGTACTTTGTCATGGATGACCAGCTGCCCTTCCCGTGGCATTTTGAGTCGAACAACTGCTCGGCGACCCTCCGTCTCGAATCGTGATGCAGTTTCATTATCAAATGCAGCAAACCTGCGGCTGTAAAGGAAGGGCTGACCTGCCGCCTGTGCCTCTTTACGTTCCTCATCAAGTTCCTGAGGCGTTGCGAAATCTCGATACGCGAGACCAGTATCAAGGAGACGTTTTGCTGCAGCCGCGTACCGATCAGCACGTTGAGACTGAAAATACGGGCCGTGATTCCCTTCAGCACCCGGTCCCTCGTCCCACGTTATTCCAAGCCACCGAAGGCCTTCGAGAATTGGCTCCAAAGCAGTTTCGAGATTCCGGATGTTATCAGTATCGTCGATCCGTAAAATGAACGCGCCGCCGTGGCGTTTCGCGAATAGCCAATTGAATAGCGCCGTTCGGACACCACCGATGTGAAGAAAGCCGGTGGGGCTTGGGGCAAAACGAGTTCGTACAGTCACAGGAAACCTCC
>JABHNP010000417.1 GCA_018694455.1 Planctomycetaceae bacterium
ACAAGAGCATTGATCGACTGGTCTTCGTAGCAGATCAGAAACTTCATCTGATATTTTTCAACCATATTCACTAACAGAACAACATTCTCATGTAATTTCTTGTAGTCGTAACAGTCCGCTCTTCCATACCAGTCAACAACCACACCATCAATGCCGGCAAGCTTCATCAGTAAAAGGTGGTACTCAATCACAGTTGGATCACCAGAATCATAAGGACCAATGATCGGATAAAATTGTGATGCAATTTCTCGACGGCCATTCTTTTGTTTTTTTGGATCAAAATGATTCATAGTCCAGTGCCACCCCCAATCCTTGCTGCGAGGCGGCGACGCATACCAGGGCATGTAATGAGCCAGAAACATTGTCTTGGATTGCGAAGGAACTTCATCAAGGTGAGTCCGGACTTCTTCAGCCAGTAGAGGATTCAGCCGAACAGCCTCTGCAAAAAACTTTTTTGACTTCTCAGGCTGCTTGAGGTCGTAAAAATATGTCAGGCCACAGTTCAGAAAGGCTGTTGCCCGAAGCAATCCGTCAACTGCATCCTCTTGAGCAACTTCCTCGAAAGAACGAAGTGCTTCGACGGGTTCACCAAGACTGCGACAGCAATCACCAAGCATGACCCTGATTGACGGCTTCGCCCATTGAACTTCCGGCAGTTTCAACGCGGCCAGCAGCGTTTTTTTTCCTGCACCAAAGTCCTGATCACCTTGCATCTCACACTGAGCGCGTACCTTCAGAGCAATCACTTCAGATACTACCCCAGCATCAAGTTGCTGCAGACTCTGCGTGACGAGACCCTGTGCACGAGCATAGTCGTGAAGATCAAAAGCAAGAATCTCAGCCTGCTTGCCTAGAATAACACCCCGTTCTGCATCAGTTTCCGAACGCTGGAAAGCCCGACTAAGTTCCGTAAGCGATTCCTGAAACTTTCCTTCAGAACGCAACGTATCAGCATGAAGAATGACATTTGACACCTCATTCGCCAACGTCGGTGAATGCACGAAGATCGAAATGATCGCCAGAAAAACAAAAAATCTCACAGATATCTTTTTCAGGTTATGCGTGCACATGTAAGAAACTTTCACGATAGGCTTTGATGCTCGAAGGGGACAACGCACATGAGCCCCTTTGGAACACCGCGATAGAAACAGAGGGACACGTTGATAACACTATCGTTCGTCGTCCAAAGATGAAGCCCAATGATCTGATCAACAACAACCGGCGAGTCTTACAAAAGTCATTCGGTGACGAGAGCAAAATCAATTTCATTCGTGTTGGGTTCGACACTGGCAGTAAGAACACTTTCCGAACCACTATATTGCGGCCCAACCACATTTATCATTGGTGGCTTGAGTGGCTGGTTTTCTGCTCCGCCTGCAGCCGTCGTCGCTGGCAGCCCAGAACTTTTGAGCATCTGGCTGGTCGCCTTATCCATAAATTGCTCAACGGCGGATGGAGTGACATTCTTATCTGGAGCCATTTTTTTTATCATGACCCGATGCGTACCGAGCATGGCACCACGAAGCGTTCCTGTGTAATGAAGACTGTACTTCCCTGATGAATCAGTCACGCCACTCGATGATCGGCCAGCCTCCGGCACAAACGTTATGGTTGCTGCCTCAAGGGGCTTGCCATCAAGAGTCACCAAACCAACAACATCTGCGACCTCTGGGTAGACCACCGAATTGCCGGAACAACCAGCGGCAGTCAAAACACCAAGGATTCCAACAACTCTAAAAGAGAACAAACTCATACTCAACCTATCCGATCCCAATCTATCCAATCCGAACCTTCACCCAACAAACAGCCGCTATTTTTTTCATACCCAATATTCATACCCAAATCAAACAGAAGTAACATGCATTCACCTGAAATCAGACCAGTCAGAACATATTTTCTCATGGATAGTACACAGACATCACGACCTTAAAAGCTAGGAATGACATCTCCATCACCTCGATTACAAAGATCTGCAAAAACTGCTTCACTAATTGTCTCCATCACAAAACGAACGGAGCCATCGCACAAAACGAACTGAGCACCACCAGGATGTTGGCTACTCCATGAGTCGGCATCAGTCACTCCGTACGGATTCCCACAGCCACTCGTGGGCCAGCAATCCGGTGTATTTGTTGGGTTTGTTGCGTCGTAATCATTAATCTGCAGATTCGAATTGGCTTCATCGAAAATAGTGACCCAGTTGTAGTGGAAGGGTTCCGTATGCCAGCCAGCTCCTAAGGAGCCTATCCAATTACTCGCCTCATGATCTCCGTGCTGAGTGCTTGAATAATCACGCTCACCGACTAGGAACGTGCTTGATGTGCCGTCAGTAATTTGTGCCATGGTGATCGAAGACCGAGGAAACAAGACACCGGTATAATAGTTTCTTGCTGCTGCTTTGTTCTCAGTTGAGTCCTCGTGGGCACAATGTGAACTTGGTACTCCAAGGGTATTTTTAATGGGCTTTGTTCCGGCGTTTCCAACATAGTTTGATGTTCCTGCTGATGTCCCGGCGCCAACCCAACGAACACGCTCTTCATTCACTGTTGGAGCAGCATCTGCTGGACACAAGTAAAAACTGATCAATGTTCGACCGGTCTGTTTGTTGTCTTGCCAAACTTTTGAATTGCCCACCCGCATCGTATCTGCAAGGCCCTGCTGGTCACACAATGCCAGAATCATGGCTCCCCAGGCCCAGCCTCCATTGGCTCCCATTTCAGACGTCGTCGGCCCCGTTCCATTTCCACACATAACGCCTGACGGAAAGTGACCTTGAGAACTATTGAAGTTATGCAGACCTACACCGATTTGCTTCAGATTATTGACGCATGAGGCTCGTCGTGCCGCCTCTCGAGCCTGTTGAACCGCCGGCAACAAAAGCCCGACAAGGACTCCTATAATTGCGATCACCACAAGGAGTTCAATAAGAGTAAATGCCGGTTTTTTAAAAGGGCATTGTCGTTCAAACCGTGCTTGTGAACCATCCGTACATATCATCACGCCACCTCTTTATACAAATAACTTAGATTCAAAATGTTATACATAATTAATCGCAAAAAACACTGAACACCCCACCATTCTCATGACTTGGTAACTGATTCAAGGTTATAGAAAAAACGTTTGAAGCCCTACTACTTTGGTATTTAGATTTTTTATTCACCGAACCGCGATTGAATCGATCTATGTATGGCTACAGATCCCCTATCGTTCTTTAGTCTCCACAACCCCAACCTAGAACGTACTTGAGCTTCTCACGCAGTACCAGACTCCATCAATACTGCCTCGAATCAATATAGCCTTATATCTTCCTAATTATTGGACTCTTTCCAACACGATTGCCATCCTGTGAACACATGATGGGGGACCAACCATGAGAATATCTAAAAAACGGCACGAACGATTTACACCAAACGCTGCATGTCGAATTTCGAAAAAACACTGAACTCCCGTTGGGCAATGTTCTGACTATGAGCTAGTCGCGGTATTCGTAACGGTATTTGCCCGGCATTGGCACAGGATAGATACCATTGGCATCGGCGAGCACAGGTGCAGGTGAGTTTTCAGTCATGCCGACTACGCTGGCGGTCAAATCATCTGGCATCACAAGCATTTCATCATACGTGACGGCTTTTCCTGTGTGGGCAGCAAAACGACCCATTGCTGTGACAAGACTCGCCTGAGCACCGCGAACAGCTTCGTTGTATGGAGTGTCCAGAAGAATTGCGGAAACAAGATGACGCCACTCTTCCTTGTAAGGGTTCGGTTCTGGTTGGGCGGCAGTCCAAAGGATTTGAGAGTCCTCCATTTTCTGACCCTTATAGATAGTCGCTCGAGATGGCTTATGCCCGCGAGCTGAAATCGTGAATGCACCCTTAGTGCCTTGTCCAAACCCACCAAACTTTCGGACACAATCCTTCATGGCACGGCCAGAAAAGAAAAACTTCGTTCCGTCGTCGAACGTGTATTCAACGGCATAGGAATCGAAGTTTTGGTCGTTGATTTTACCCTTATAGTGTCGCCCACCTGTTGCAACAGCAGATACAGGCCACGCGTTTTTCATCCAACACACCTCATCGATGTTATGGATGTAATAGTCACTGAAGATACCGCCACTCGCCCAGAGGAAATTGTGGAAGCGTTTGACCTGCCAGGCAAGCTCTGTTGTGTCATCCGGAACACCCGGGAATAAATCGAGGTTATGTGCGGGCGTATGCTCTCTGTAGGCACGGAACGCAAGAAGTTCACCTGCTTCAC
>JABHNP010000293.1 GCA_018694455.1 Planctomycetaceae bacterium
AGCCACCTCTGCAGATGCTTGGGAGATAAGGTGGTTCGTGATCACTCTGGCTGAATCGCCTGACTGTTTGCCGTTGAGGTAGATATCGAGCATGACTGGGAAGGAATGCTTAGGGTCCATCCAGTCAAGTACGTTGAGGACCGTGCGGAAGCTGTAAGTTTTGTAGCCGAGGTTTTTCAAGAAATCCAGAGCTTCTTGACCTTGTTTATCATTGCCACTACGAACGATCACCCAAGCAGCATATGCCTTCACGACTTGTGATTCTGTTGTTTTTTCGAGCAATGCTTGCATGGCGTTGAGTACGTTATTGTCCTTGGTCGAGTCGCCAGCAAAGCTGAGATTGAGAATGCCGAGAGTCGCCCAATAGCGGTTGCCCACGAAGGGGGTGTTGAGAGCTTCGAGGAAACATCCTAGGTTTTTTGAATCGAGTTCGAGCGACTTGTCAGCCATGTCAATGTATTGCTCTAGTGGGTAGAGCTCTGGATTACGGACAAACTCGTAGACTGTGAGTTCATATTTAGCGGCTTGCTGGCCCATTTCATCTTCAGGAATAAACCCCGAATCAAAGATTTCGAGCTGCCACTGGCGTAATGCGGCACGCATTGCTTTGATGCGTGCCGCATTTGCTGAATCGGCAGCTAGATTCTTTACATTGTCGTAATCTTTTTCGTAAAGGTAGAGCTCATCGATAACGCGAGGTTGCTTGAAGAACCTTGAGGTGACAGCATCCGTTCTGCCATCTAGGTCATGTTGCTTCCAGTCTCGCATTGCTTGTGAGTTGAAGAGATAGGGCAGAAATTGCCCTACAGCAGCGAACGGCATGTAGTTGCGGATATACAGGAACTCGTTGTCACGGGCGGAGCGCACCATGTCGAGTCTGTCGTCCATGCGATTACGGAACGAGTAGACGAACTCGGGATTGGGTTCTGTTTCTTTTCCTAGAAACGAACGCCCCTGCATTTGTTCAACTTGATCCTTCGTGGCGTTGCCAAGGTTGAGCCACGTTTTGGGGAAATCAGTAAAACTCACGAGTTCTTTGACGGTGTCGCCGGGCTTGCTGGCAGGGTAGAGGTTTTTGTACTTTTCTGGAATCCGTACAATTAACGGGCAATGTGTGCCGCTGTTGTAGAGGAAGCGTTTTGAGCGTGGGAGTACGCCGCCGTGGTCCGAGGAATAGATCACGATAGTGCTCTTTGCTAAGCCACTTTGGTCAAGCTCAGCGAGCCAGATTTTGACTTCTGCATCCATCTTGCGGTGTGCTTCATTGTACTTCTCATAGACGAAGTGAATACCAGGTAAGTCAGGGTGGTACGCGGCTAGGTTTCCTGCTTTCGGTGCTGTGTGTTTGTTTGGGTTGTAAGCGCCGAAGACCCTCGATTCGTGAGTGCTGTGGGTATTGATGACGTGCATGAATGGTTGCTTTTGCTTGAGCACGTCCCATTCGAGCTTTTTCGGTTCATTCCAAAAGTCATTACCGGAGCGGTTGCTGCGGTGGTTGTAGTCGGTTTTGGCATCTTTACCTTTGGAGGTGTAGTAGCCGATATCTTGAAAGATCTCTGGGTAATAGCGAATGAAGTCAGGAATCTGTACGCCACTTCGCATCCCTTGAGTGCCAGCCGAAATAGCATTGATGCCAGTGATCCAGGTGAATCGCTGCGGTGCACAAACTGGGATGGAGGAATAGCAACGCTCGTAGCGGAAGCCTTCTGCGGCTAGCTTGTCCAGGGTTGGTGTCGGTTTTGCAGGGTTGCCGTAACAACCGAGCCAGCGGGCACCATTGTCTTCACTCACAATCCAAAGAATGTTTGGACGGTCATCAGCGACGGAGACGTTAAAAAATGCAAGGCTGGTTGCAAAACCTAGAGTGATAAATTTTATAAAGAATTTCATGGTTTTTGTGTGGTGGGCGGAAGCTCGTATCGCCCATTACCCTCTTCGATGAAGCCCCAGTTTTAGAGGCTTTCTTCATTTTTGGTGATCTGAATTCGAGTCAGACCGCTGGCCAATTCACATACCCTCCGAAATTTACGCACCGAAACATACCAAAAAAGGAGTCATGTCTTCACCGAGTGGAGAAGCGGTTCTAAAACACGTATACCCCAACCAAATTAAATTTCACTGAGGCATAAATGAAATTTTCCTGAGACACGGATGAATATAAAAATTCCCAAGAACTTCGAAAAAATGAATGATCTCCGCTCTTTGTCAGTCCACATTTACAGAATGTCCCTTTTAAAATCATCTACTTCGGAAACTTAGTATTTTTCTTCAATGAATGAGAAACTTGAGTGTTTCTCTCGTTCTTCATGCTCCTGTGTTTCGGAATGAAAAAAACTTTTTTCTTAGGACCGTGTTTTTCTTGAAAACTGATTCCTGGCAGCTATCATTTCCGCCGTTAGGGGCAGACGCGACCGCTAGGCCGTATCACCGATCGCTCGGAGGTAGCCATGCGAAAGCCCTGCAAAGTTCGCAACCGAACAAGAAGAAAATCTTCTGACTTCCTTGTCGCAGCTGAGTTACTTGAACGACGCTATGCGTTCACCGCGACACCGTTTTCCGATGAATTTGTAAGCGCCGCAATGGAAGCAGTTGCCCGTGGTGAGATCACGTAGGATCGATGGATTGTTCATGAACGAAATACTTTTAGATCTTCAAATAATCAAACGTATCAAAATTTAAACCGTTTTGGTGGAAACACCGGTTGGCGCGCTGACCCTATTGGCAACTCTTTCTTCCGATTGCATACACCGGGCATTCGTACCTCTGATGTAGTCAGCTGGGCACGGAATAATCAGGACAACTTTCTTTTCGAACCAGACCTTCCAGTACAGGTAGAGACAAGTTCAAACGATCCGTCCCTTTGGCGTCTTTATGGACTCAATAATTATGGCCAAGCAGGTGGCACATCAGATGCTGATATAGATGCAACAGAAGCATGGGAGATCACAACAGGGTCTCATGACGTAGTGATTGGTGTCATTGACTCCGGCGTCGACATTACACACCCAGATTTAGCCGCTAATATCTGGGTGAACCCTGGAGAGACGCCCAACAACGGAATTGATGATGACGGAAACGGCTTTATTGACGATGTCAATGGCTGGGACTTCTACGACGATGACAACTCGCCAAATGATGGAAACGGGCATGGTACTCATGTCGCTGGAACTATCGGAGCTGTTGGCAACAACAACTTAGGTATCACCGGAGTAAACTGGCAGGTTTCACTTCTACCACTTCGTTTTCTTGGCAACGATGGTAGTGGTTGGACGAGTGATGCTGTGGCTGCCGTGAATTACGCAACAATGCTCAAAAGAGATTTTGGAATTAACGTTGCTGGAACAAATAATAGCTGGGGCGGTGGTGGTTACTCAAGAACACTCGACCGTGCAATTCAGGTGGCAAATGATGAAGGTATTATGTTCATCGCTGCAGCTGGTAATCAAGGCACAAACAACGACGCAAACCCTAGTTACCCGACAAATTACACCTCTCCAAATGTTATTTCGGTGGCTGCACTGAACCGCAATGACAGCCTGGCGAGTTTTTCAAACTATGGAGCAACCACAGTTGATGTAGGAGCGCCTGGTGTATCGATTTATTCAACACTACCAGGAAATTCATACGGCTCCTTAAGTGGCACCTCAATGGCAGCACCCCATGTCGCAGGAGTAGTAGGCCTCCTCAATGCTGCCAAACCAGGCATCTCTGTAACAGAGGTCACCAACGCAATATTTGACTCCGTGGATCCACTGCAAAGTCTTAATGGCAAGACGCTTACTGGTGGAAGAGTCAACGCTGCCTCGACACTGACAAGCCTTCTTGGGCAACCACCATCAATTGACCCAATTGATAACTTGGTTATCAGTAGCGATAAGATCTTAAATATCTCAGTGACCGCAAGTGATATCGACGGAGATGTCACACTTAGCCTTGTTGTTTCAGAATCTACAACTGAAGAACCCGCAGCTACTGTTACTCTTGATGGATCTGCGCTTACTATTACCCCAATCAAAGGACGATATGGTGCCATCACTGTGAGCCTTATTGCTACAGACGAACAATCGAATACGGCAACCACGTCATTTACCG
>JABHNP010000201.1 GCA_018694455.1 Planctomycetaceae bacterium
GGCATAGGTAATATCCGGGGTGTGCAAAGGCGGGAAGGGACAAGGTGGGAGTTGTGCTACTACATCAGGCTTTTCGAATCGCAATATAAAGTCGTTCAATCAGTAAGGCAGCTGTGTCGTTGACGACGGCAGTAACGATACCGCAGCGAACTTGTGGAGGTTCTGGGCATGCCAGTAATTTTTCTTTTGCAGCGGTTGCGTTTTCAAGAGCTTGGCTGCCAAGGAAAATTGCTGTGAGTTCGTCGCCACCAAGTCGTGATTGAAGTTGGCTGTGCGCTGTTGCATCAATAAGTTTTGCTGCTGCTGCCGCTAGATATGTATCGCCAGCAAGAAAACCATGAGTATCATTAACATGTTTTAAGCCAATAACGTCGACACCTAATGCAACAAGAGTTGGCAGTTGGTTGCTGTTATGATCGAATTGGAGTTGCAAGCATGCTTCGAGTTCGTTCCGTGTCTGAAGACCGGTGACATAATCTAAAACACCAGAATGACCACTTGATTTCGTCGTCATTGTGTCCGTAGGAACCTGGGGCGGTCTGTGAGGGGTTATATTGTTTTAGAGGTGTATAAAGTGGAGACGAAGGGGCTCGAACCCTCAACCCCCGCCTTGCAAAGGCGGTGCTCTCCCAATTGAGCTACGTCCCCGCGGTAGTATTTTTTCAAACGCGGTGTTACTTGAATATCAAACAAATGACACGATACCCTATTCGGGCTGATGTTCCAACAGAGTGCGCGCGCCTGGACTCGAACCAGGGACTTCCACCTTATCAGGGTGGCGCTCTAACCAACTGAGCTACGCGCGCAGCACGAAATCAAAGATTTCTCCTTGAAAGCTAACCTCCCGTGATGTTCGATTGCAACCGGTCGTCGATTTCTACGTTGCCGAGGCCACCTCAAAGTCGGCGCTGACGGCAATCCCCGTCTCAGGGTAGGCTCCAAGTGGAAGTTTTGCTCATGCCCAAAAATAAGGAGTCTCAATCCCATGGCAGGTTACAGTGCGTCAGGTTGTCGTATTAGATTCTCGATTGGCCGTGTTTCCGTGGTCTGCTGTCTCATCTTCAGCATTTCGGATTTTGTGTTCGCTGCGCAGCCTAGTGTGGAATACGCCCTTGGTCTAAAGCCGAAACAGTTTGTCGATTATGATATTCCCGGTGAGCAGGACGCCAAAGCCGCAACGCTGGCGATGGAGAAAGCGAACGGTATGACCTCGTGGGTCGTCCGTTCTGCTCAAGGAATTTTGCTACGACGGTTTGCTGACACCAACAGTGATCGGGTTGTTGATCAGTGGAGTTACTGTAAAGATGGGCTTGAGGTTTATCGAGATATCGATACTGACCACAACACGAATCCAGATCAATGTCGCTGGTTTGGTGTTGCCGGGTCGCGTTGGGGTATTGATTCAAATGAAGACGGTAGCATTGACGAATGGAAAGTACTGTCTGCTGAAGAAGCTACGGCAGAAATAGTCAGAGCCTTAGCTAATCGTGAGCCAGTAATTTTTGATCGATTGCTTCCCTCGGATGCGGAACTTAATGAAATTGGTTTTCCGGAAGAACTTTTAGCTCAAGTGCGTATTCAGGTAACAGATGCGAGAGCACGTTTTAAGTCACTCTCACAAGAGCAGAAAGAAGTGACTCCTCAGACACGATGGACAGCGATGTTGTCAGGCTTGCCGGGCATTATTCCAAAGACACCAGACGGTGCAGCTGCAGACATTACGGCGTATGACAATGTTGTTGCTCTAACTGAGGCTGCGAGTGGAGGTGGCGGGCAAGTTTTTGTTGGATCACTTGTTCGCTTTGGCTCAGTCTGGCGACCACTTACTCTCCCTCAATTGCCGGGAGAAATGAAGGAGTCTCTATCTGTTTTTTCTCCAAAAATTGATAGTGCGGCCTTCCAGGCGGGAACAGCGTCTGAAACATTGCAGCCGTTTCTTGAGCAGTTGCGAGCGATTGAACAGGAGATGCAAAAAGCAGAGCGTGCCGATATTGCGAAATTGATTGGGAAGCAGGTTACGATTCTCAATGAGGTCGCCCAGCGTGCCGAAGGGGATGAAAAGGAATTCTGGCTCCGGCAGTTGGCTGAGACACTAGCTGCCGCCGCGCAGGAAGGAACCATGCC
>JABHNP010000172.1 GCA_018694455.1 Planctomycetaceae bacterium
CCGAGGACCTTAAGAAACGTCAGAAGTCCGCCATACTTCTCTGGATGGGTGGAGGTCCAAGTACGATGGACATCTGGGACCTCAAGCCAGGTCAGGCAACAGGCGGACCGTTTAAGCAAATCTCAACATCGGTCGACGGCATTGCAATCAGCGAACATATGCCAATGACAGCTCGACAAATGCATCATCTCTCAATTGTTCGTTCAATGAGTACACGAGAGGCTGATCACCAAAGGGGTCGTTACTACATGCATACCGGGTTCGTGCCAAATCCAAATGTAGAACATCCTGGTTATGGGTCGGTGATTGCCCACGAGTTGGCAGGCACAATCGAATCGCTTGAAATCCCACCGTTCATATCAGTTGGTGGTGGCAGTGTTGCTCCAGGTTTTCTTGGTACTGCTTGGGCGCCATTTGTTGTAAGTCCCCAAGGGAATGTTAAAAATCTTGAGTCACTAGTGCCTCAAGAGCGACTTGCAAATCGGCTTCAGATGCTTAGTGCTATCGAGAACCGATTTATTGGGGAAAAGAGAGGCCAGCTACCCAAGGATCATCGAGAAATTATCGGTAGATCAGTCAAGTTAATGACAAGCAGTCAACTTGCTGCGTTCAACGTTTCAGAGGAGCCAACGTCTGTGCGTGAGAGATACGGAGAAACAAATTTTGGAAGGGGCTGTTTGATGGCTCGCCGGTTGGTGGAAGTTGGAGTGCCTTTCGTTGAAGTCAATCTCGGTGGTTGGGATAATCACAACAATATCTTTTCGACGCTTGCCGACCAAAAGTTGCCAGATCTTGATAGAGCGATGAGTGCGTTGATTGCAGACCTTGCTGATCGAGGTGTCCTAGACAATACCGCTGTAATCTGGATGGGTGAATTTGGAAGAACACCAACAATCAATGGGAATGGTGGTCGTGACCACTGGGCTCGAAGTTGGAGTGCCGTTGTCGGCGGGGCAGGTTTCAGTCGCGGTGCTGTGATTGGTGAGACAAGTTTGGATGGTCGAGAAGTTATCAGTGAGCCATATTCGTCGCAGGACTTGATGGCGAGTGTTCTGAAGTCACTTGATATTCCTTTAGACACCACATTTCGTGCGAAAAATGGTCGGCCGATGAAGATTGCAAACGGTGGGCAGGTTATTCCTGGTCTATGCAGTTAAAACCAGTCTATGCAGTTAAAAAGTGTAAAACTTCCTGAGACAGGCCCATTTCGTGGCTGCGCGTTCTCGGCAGGCTAAACTTGTGACTCCGACCTCTTTTTTGGAACACTGTGAGAACTCTATGACTGCTGGTCTTGATCATGAAAGTTGGTCTGTGGCCGATTCTGCTGACCTTTATGAGGTTGCGCGTTGGGGGAATGGGTATTTCTCTATTGCGGACGACGGGAATTTACTTGTTCATCCAGATAGAAGTCCCAAGCGACATGTTGATTTAAAAAAACTGATTGATCGACTCGAGGTGCGAGGTATTGGGCTGCCTGTCCTTCTTCGTTTTGGAGAAATTCTCCAACATAGGCTTCAAGAAATTAATAGAGCTTTTTCCTCTGCAATGAAAGACAGTGGATATCTGGGTGACTACTGTTGTATTTATCCAATAAAAGTAAATCAACAACGTCAGGTTGTTGAAGAAGTTCTACGGTTCGGGCGACCATATCAATTTGGGCTTGAGGCAGGCAGTAAGCCAGAGCTACTCGCAGTTATCGCCTTAGCCGATAACGACACGCCAATTATTTGTAATGGCTTCAAAGATGCTGAGTTCATAGAAATGGTTATGCTTGCCCAAAAAATTGGACGAAATATTATCCCAGTCGTAGAGAGGTATTCTGAGCTTGCTGAACTTGTTGACTGCGCTAGCAAGATTGGCGTGCGGCCGAATATTGGAATGCGAATGAAATTAGCTGCCAAAGGGAGCGGCCGATGGCACGCGTCGGCTGGATTTCGCAGTAAATTCGGACTTAGTGTTTCTGAGTTGATGAAAGGAGTTGATTTTTTAGCTGAGAGAAATATGAGTGACTGTTTTCAGTTGTTGCATTTTCATCAAGGTAGTCAAATCACAAATATTCGACATATTAAGGCAGCATTAAATGAGTCTGCTCGCGTGTATGTGGAGCTTGTGAAACGTGGTGCAGGCCTGAAGTTTCTTGATGTGGGTGGTGGATTAGGTGTTGACTACGATGGGTCACAGACAAATTTTGAATCAAGTGTGAATTATACCCTTCAAGAATATGCAAATGATGTTGTTTGCCATGTACAAAACGTTTGTGATGATGCGGGTGTTCAACACCCCACGATAATGACAGAAAGCGGACGGGCTGTGGTTGCCTATCACAGTATGCTTGTGTTCAGCGTGCTAGGGGTTTCTGAACAAACGAATGAGGGGAGTATTGGTGATCCACCGTCAAATGCAGAAAAGCCGGTCCAGGATTTATTTGAGACTTTCCAAGATCTGAATGTTAAAAATTTACTTGAGTCATACCACGATGCACAGCAGTCTCTCGATACCGCATTGAATTTGTTTGCGAATGGTTATTTGCCACTTGATCAACGAGCGATTGTCGAGCAGGTGTATTTGTCAATCTGCCAGAAGATCAATACTCTTGCAAAGCAGCTCGAATATATTCCAGAAGAGCTTGAGGCGATTTCCTCGAGTCTTTGTGATACGTATTTTTGTAATTTTTCCTTATTCCAGTCGATTCCGGACTCTTGGGCGATCAAGCAGCTTTTTCCACTGATGCCTATACACCGCCTCAATGAACGCCCCGATTGCTCCGCTGTACTTGGAGATGTGACTTGTGATTCGGATGGGAAAATTGAGCAGTTCATAGATCGCCGTGATGTGAAGCGATCTCTTCCGTTGCACTCGCTAAAGAACGACCGATACTATCTTGGTGCTTTTCTTGTCGGCGCATACCAAGAGATTCTTGGTGATCTACATAATCTTTTTGGGGACACTCACGCCATTCATATAAGTTCGGATGAGCATGGTCGGGTGGCTGTGGATACAGTTGTTAAGGGAGATACTGTGAGTCAGGTGCTTCAGTACGTCGAGTTTGATCCTGCAGAGCTCATGAAAAACCTCCGGTGTGCAATTGAAGGAGCTGTCCGTGAAGGCCTAATTAGTGACGGTCAAGCAGGTCGGTTTATTCGTTTTTATGAAGATGGCCTTGGTGGCTATACCTATCTTGAGGAGTCGACTGTACCAGAGAGCAGTTGAGTAAAACGTGCAACGGATTCGTCTTGGGGCAGCTGCCCTCAATCAAATACCACTAGACTGGGATGGCAACCTAAGCCGTATCGCCTCAGCATGTGAGGAAGCTCGTCATCGTCAGATCTCTATTCTTTGTTGCCCAGAATTGTGCATCAGCGGCTATGGCTGCGAGGACGCATTTCATGCATCGGGGGTTCTCGTAACGGCAATGGAAATGCTGCTTGAACTTGAGCAGTACAGCCGCGGACTTGTTGTAGCTGTTGGTTTGCCTGTGCAATGGGCGGGCGGTATTTATAACGGTGCTGCTTTGATTGCTGATGGTCAGATTCTTGGGATTGCCGCAAAGCAGCACTTAGCTGGTGATGGCCTTCATTATGAGCCCCGCTGGTTTCGTCGTTGGCCGTCGGGACAACGGGAAGTAGTGTCGGTGGCTGGGCGTCAAGTGCCTTTCGGAGATATACGTTTTAATTGTGGTGGGGTTCGAATCGGTTTTGAGATATGTGAAGACGCGTGGGTTGCTGATCGCCCCGGGGCACGTCTCGCAACTCGAGGCATTGATGTTATTTTAAATCCATCGGCTAGCCATTTTGCCTTTTCCAAAGACGATATTCGGAGAAGGCTTGTTCTAGAGGGTGCTCGTGCCTTTGCTTCTGCGTACGTGTTGGCTAACCTGCTTGGGAATGAGTCCGGACGAATTGTCTACGATGGGAGCACGTTGATTGCCGATCCTTCTGGAGTTATATCCAGTGGTAAGAGGTTCTCATTCGCTGATATTTCTATTGTTGATGGTGATGTTGATATCGATGCCATACGTTTGATGCAGTCGAAAAGAATTTCCCACAGCAGTCTTTCTGATCATTGCGACATGATATCTCATGACTTTTCTTTTCATCCTCTTTCTTCTCGTGATGCAGTGCACGGCGGAGACAGTCGTGGTGGTTGGGAGCGTTGTGAAGAGGCCGGTCTTCGTAAGAAAGAAGAATTCACCAGAGCGGTAGCACTTGGGCTGATGGATAGTTTAAGGAAAAGTAAAAGCTACGGTTTTGTGGTAAGTGCGAGTGGCGGTGCGGATTCATCGGCGGTGATTTGTCTCATTGCCATCGGGATTGCCTTGGTTTCTCAGGAGCACAAGTCTGATGCTGCAATACGGCTTGGCCTTAAACTTTTGCCAAGTAGTCTGCAGGGATCGCCAGGCGGTTCTTATAAAGACGGGTTTGTTCAGGAGTTAGTTGCCGAGGTGCTCACATGCGTGTATCAGTCGACCGTAAACTCTAGTGAATTAACGAAAGAAGCTGCGAGAACTCTTGCCTCTTCTGTTGGAGCAAGATTTTATGAGTTTGATGTCGAGCCTATAGTGCAAAAATATGAGGAACTCGTTGAGTCAGCCATTGGAAGGAAATTGAGTTGGGAACATGATGACCTTGCTCGGCAAAATATTCAGGCTCGGGTTCGAGCTCCTAGCGTTTGGCTTTTGGCAAATATTTATAATGCGATGTTGGTTGCAACAAGTAATCGATCGGAAGTTGCAGTTGGCTATGCGACTATGGACGGAGACACTGCTGGTGGAATAGCACCAATTGCAGGAATTGATAAAGCGTTTCTTCGAGACTGGCTTGTTTGGATTGAGCAAGAGGGTCCGCAGACAATTGGGCCACTCTCCGCCATGAAGGCAGTCAATATTCAGCAGCCAACTGCAGAGTTGAGGCCTGTTTCTGAAGGACAGACTGATGAGGCTGATCTTATGCCCTATGCAGTGTTGGATCAGATTGAGAGATTCGCTATTCGTGATAAACAAATGCCGGTTGTTATTTGGGAGCAGTTGGTTTGTGAATTTGCTCAGTACGATGCTGCAAGATTGGGTCACTGGACAGAACGTTTTTTTCTGTTGTGGTCAAGGAACCAGTGGAAACGCGAGCGGCTAGCACCTTCGTTTCATTTGGATGACGAAAGTCTTGACCCAAAAACATGGTGCCGTTTTCCGATTCTTTCCGGTGGTTTTTCTCGTGAGTTAGAAGAGTTACGAGTGAATGCATCTGCCCGTGGTATTCATTGGTAAATTCCTAAGAACGGTACTGTTTGTAGCTTAAAAAGGGCTCGCGATTACTTTGTCAGGCTGCTAAAGTCCGGGAAATAAGTGAGGAGATTCATGTGCCTTTAGATTGCAACGGTCATTCCGTGAGACGAGTTGATTTTCCAAGCAGGGTGTTGTCTGGCACGTTGTATCGCTGGATGCTCGTGGTTGTTTTTTTGGGCCTCGGTTGTCCTGAAGGCTTCTGTCAGCAAGGTGCTCCACAGTCTACGGGTTCGACGCTCAGTCCTGAGCAACAAGCGGCACTTGAGAAATTGTTGATTGCGTGGGAAGCACGGAATGCAAAGGTGACAACATGGTCGTGTACTTTTTATAAATGGC
>JABHNP010000352.1 GCA_018694455.1 Planctomycetaceae bacterium
CGGGAAAAGCTGCAGGTGTCTTCTGTGGGCAGGACGTGGTGCCAGCTGATGCGATTGTTCTAGCAGTGCCATGGCGGGCAGCCAAGCGTCTTGTGCCAGATCTCGTGGCTCCTGTTGATGAGTCTTTTGTCGGTTCTCCGATTACGGCGGTGCATTTGTGGTTTGATAAAAAAATATTTGATCTGCCACATGCTGTTCTGGTTGGACGTGTCTCTCAATGGGTATTTCAAGGAGAAGAAGAGGTTGGTTTTCGTGGTAAGAAAGATCGCGGTGCCCAATCCAAGGATGTCGAGCATCACTGTCAGGTTGTGATTAGTGCTTCTCGAGGTATTTGCGATGGCAATCGGAGTAAGCTTTTGGAAATAGTGATCAATGAGTTGCAAGAAATTTTTCCAGCAGCCCGGGGCGCTCGACTGATACGATCTCGAATAGTCACTGACCCCACGGCTGTTCTTTCAGTACGGCCGGGTATTGAAAGCGTACGTCCAAATTCAAAAACACCAGTTGAAAATCTTTTTCTTGCTGGAGATTGGACTCAGACTGGGTGGCCCTCCACAATGGAGGGGGCCGTACGGAGTGGTCGGCAAGCAGCCTCACAGTTTCTGGAGGTGGCACAGATGGAGAACGATTGTGTTGTAAAAGATCTCCATAAAAATGCCTTTATACGCCTACTCGTTGGGTAGTTCCTGTTGAGTTCGCCCTCCTTCACGTGTGGTAGGGCAGTTTTTCCGAAAGACATGCCACGGGCAAGCCAGAAAAACACTCGTATTTCCTCTAGATGAAGCGGGTGCGAACAGAATGAGTATTCTATGTATGGCCATTTGTTGATACTTCTTGCAGGAAGTTTCGGCGGCCCATGATTTTCTGGTGTCTTCTGTATTGATTGGTGGCGTTGTATGCCGATCGTGCATTGCTGGAAAAAAGTGAAGCAAAAAAAGGAAAGTGAGTGGCTTGCACTATGGATCGGTTTTCTCCGTCAGTTTGTATTGACGCTGTGTTCGAGGGGTGGACCTTTCAAGATGCATGTCGCACGGTGCGCGAAGCGGGGATTCCTGCTATTGAGTTCTGGGGCTGGTGGGATAAAGACCTTGATGCATTGCAGGAAGCACAGAATGAAAATGGACTTACTATTTCAGCGTGCTGCACAAAGTTTGTCAGCCTAGTAAATCCTGCTGAACGATCAGCGTATGTTGATGGAGTAGCTGCATCAATTGAGGCAGCAAAAAGGCTTGGGACCAACATCCTTATTTCTCAAGTGGGTGATTTCCGTGAAGGTGTACCGAGAGCAGTTCAGTACGATTCCTTAATAGAGGGGCTATGCCAAGCTGCCCCTCTTCTTGAGAGAGCCGATGTAACCCTAGTGATTGAGCCTCTCAATGAACGAGTAGATCACCCTGGGTACTATCTTGTGCACAGTGACGAAGCATTTCAGATTATTGATGAGGTAGAGAGTGACAACATTAAGGTTGTCTTCGATATCTATCATCAGCAGATCAGCGAAGGCCATCTCATTGAGACCATTCGCAAGAACATTCAAAAGATTGGGCATTTTCACGCCGCCGGAAATCCCGGACGTCACGAACTCCAAAAGGGAGAAATAGCCTACCCGTATGTTTTCGATCAGATTCGAAGTGCAGGATTCGCCGGCTATGTTGGGCTGGAATATTGGCCGATTGATTTTGAACGCCTTCCGGCACTGAGTGAAGTTGCAGCCTGGTTTCGTTAGAGTCTGGCTCAGCCCGATTCTTCAAATACGCCTGTTCTTCGTTAAAAATCCGATTCATGAACGAAAATTATCAGGCAAATGAATGTTGTCAGTAATGGTCGATGGGATTAGAATACGCCTAAATAGGGAGGGTTTATGTGTGCGGTTTTTGGGCCATTAGTCGCTTTATTCGTACTGTTTCATAATGTCTTATCTTGTTTAAATATCGGCTCAATGCCAGTGAATAAAAAGTGTGGCACACGTTCCGCATTTGGAATCAAGGCGTAAATTTGTACTGATGAAATTCAGAGGCCATCTATTTCGACTGTTAACCAAAGACTATTTGATTTCGTTGAAATCTGATGTCAGTTTCTTTGTGTCTTTAATGAGATTTCAATGCTGAGCCCGGCGGTGTTATAATTAAAATGTAATTTTTTTCTTTATTTGGGAGGTTTCTATCATGGTTTTTACACTAGGAAAATCGGGATATTCTTTTTCGGCAAAAGGCAAGACTGGATGGCGACAAAAAGGATTTACGTTAATTGAACTATTGGTCGTAATTGCGATTATTGGTGTGCTGGTCGGACTTTTGTTGCCAGCAGTACAGCAGGCTCGTGAAGCAGCGCGAAGAAGCATGTGCACGAGTCAGGTCAAACAACTTGCTTTAGCCTGTCATACCTATTCAGATGCCAAACAAGCTTTTCCTGCAGGTATGGGCGGCACGTACACCAAATGGGTTTCTCCTGGTATCAGTAATGGTGGGCGTCTGTCCTGGATTGCTTCTGTCATGCCATTTATGGAGCAGCAACAAATAGCAGACACAATCGGTGCCAATGGTAACAGGTCCGTCTGGTGGAGTGGTTTTAGGTACGGTAAGGCAGGCATCGGAGATCCAGCTTTTCTCCGCTGTCCTTCTGATAGCCAACCAACAGTCCCACAAGGTCAATATGCACCAACTAATTATCTTGGCTGCTTTGGTGACAGTACAGTAAATCTGCGGCAGGCGTATTTTATGGATCAGGCAGCAGGACAAAGGTGGAAAGAAAAATATCGCGGTGCATTTGGCAATTCGACGTATCCTGTGAAAAATACTACAACACCTGCGAATAATGCTGTGAAAGCTGGCGCAGAGTTTCAGGAGTTTTCAGACGGATTATCAAATACAGCTCTCATAAGTGAGGGGTGTGTCGGTAATGGTAAACAAAATATTGCTGCAACCGCGGGTAGCAATGACTACCGTACTGCTGAGGCAATAGGTGTTGCGAATGTTCAAAACAACCCAAGTGCATGCCTGGCAGTTCGTGATGGTCAGAATTTCAAAGCTGGCACCACACTGCATTCAATTAAAGGTGGAAATTTTGCTGATGGGTACATTTCAAGAACTGGTTTCAACACGGTATTACCACCAAATTCGCCGTCCTGTGGCGTGGTGCAAAATCCTGTAAACTGGAATGCTGGTGTCCTGTCAGCTTCTTCGTATCACCCAAGTGGGGTCGTTCTCGCAATGGCTGATGGTGGAACAAAGTTTGTGAATGACAACATTGATTCCGGAAATTCAAGCCAAAAGATCGGTAGTGCGGCATCCGGTCAGTCACCATACGGTGTCTGGGGTGCCATGGGATCAAAGGCTGGTGGGGAATCGATTCGCCAGTAATTAAAGCTAGGAACGCTTGCCGTAGGTGAAACAGCTGCGGCAAGCGTTTTGTTTTTGAAAATCACTCAATTCTACGATGGATATACACATGATAAATAAAACCGTTGTCTTAGGTCTGGCTGCATGTGCTACGGCTCTTTCTGTCATGGGGGCTGTAGGTTGTGGGGGTCGTGAGTGGCCACCAACGTACAAAACCACCGGTATAGTAACGCTTGATGGGGCTCCAGTTGAGCGGGCAAGCATTACGTTTTATCCAAAAGAAGGCCAGCAGCCCGCAAATGCGACAACTGATGCAAGCGGAAGGTATCAGTTGACGTCTTTCAACGCAGATGATGGTGCTACTGTAGGTCCTTTCGATGTGGCAATACTAAAATTCCCTGCTATCGAAATTGATGCGGTGCCCGGTGGTGTGCCGTTTGATGAATCGAATAATACAGATGCGGGTCCATCGCCAGAATCTCTTGAGGACCCTGAGAATGAATTGCCTGAAAAATATAGCAACCACGAAAAGTCGGGGCTGTCTGCAACCGTGACTGCTGATGGTGAAAATGTTTTCAATTTCGAGTTGACATCGAAGTAGGTATCTCTACGGTCATCAAGCAGCGGATTGTTCATACAGCTTTCACAACTTCTGGGAAATACCCTGAGATGGTACGTACTACTAAAAACACGCTCCTCGATTAGTTTGTAATGAAAAGAATCACTGTACTCCTTCTGATGTGGTGCGCAGCATTTTCCTTTGGTGATGAGCCAAAACGTGACGTTGCATACGACACAAAGCATAAGCGAGATGTGCTCGACTTTTGGCCGGCTGTGGCTTCAGGCAAACCTGCGCCCGTGTTCGTGTGGTTTCATGGAGGTGGCTTTCAGACGGGTGATAAAAGCGAGTTTGAGAAAAACAGGTCCGCAATGCTTCAGGCGTATCAGAATGCTGGTTTTGCGGTCGCTAGCTGTAACTATCCGCTCCTAAGCGAGGGCATTGACCACCTTGAGATTGCACGGCATTGCGCCCGGGCGATTCAGTTTCTACGGGGGCAATCGAAAGACTGGCAGATCGACCCTGGTCGAATTGTGTGTGGCGGAGCCTCCGCCGGAGCAATTATTAGTGAATATCTGGCTTACCAAGATGATTATGCAATGGTTGAGAGTGACGATGAAGTGGCTCGTCTGAGTTCGCGGCCAAATATTGTGGTAAGCCTCTGGCAGCCGTGGCGAACAAAAGAAATTATCATCCCTCTCATGGATGCTGGGGAGTCGCCTGTTTTCTTGTACTCAAACGCTCCGCCGAAGGACAAGATTCACCCGCCTTGGGCAGCTGATCTTGTGTATAAGACAGCTCAGAAACTCGCTATTCCTACTTTGATGTACGGTGGTGATCGGAACGAGTTGCCACAAGTAGTGTCTGGTACATCATGGCTTGAGCAATCAGTGCAGTTCTGCCAAGAGCATCTTGAACACATCAAGTCAGTAGATGCTCAGTGAACCATCTGTGTGATTTCTTCAAGCTGATCGGCAAGGGATCGTGAGCAGCGAAGGCTCTGCTCCCAAAGCGTCCAGAGGTCTGTGACGGCTCGTGGACGTCTGGTAATGGCCGCAAGGACCGCGCCAAGTCGGTGCATGGAAGATTGCGGCTGGCTGAGCGTAGTTACTTCGGGAGGAAGAGTCTCCTCGGATGTGTCAGAGATCGCCCGGATTGCAAGAAATCCAATCCTATTTTCTCTTGCAACCAATGCCACAGCTGCTGATTCCATATCGACAAGGTCCGCGTTGGTTTCTCCACGAAGATCGCTTTTCTTCTGTGAAGAATCAACAACTGCATCAACTGTCACAAGCGTCGTCTCTCGTGTCACGCTGAGTGATATCGGCCAATTAAACCGACTTCCCGCCATTGGTAGCCCAATGCGTTCATTGTTTTTGCAAAGTAGTGTTTCTGGAATGACGACGGTGTTGTGCTTGAGTTCTGGGGAGAGGCCGCCAGCAAACCCTACCGAAATGAGTGCATCCGGACGATGGCCAGAAACCAGGAGTTGTGCCGCGTTGGTGGCTGCCTGTCGGCCGATTCCTGAAATCGTCCATAGAACGGCTTGTTGGTTACATGTCCCCTCGGAGATCACAAGGTTCGATGCCTGGTACTCAACGGTGTCACGCACACGCTGCTCAAAAGCATGTGCTTCAATTGGGAGAGCAAATAGAATGCCCAGCCGTGCTGCTGCTGGGCCAATATCTTTTTGTGCCATAAGAAGGATCACCTGAGCGGGACGTGGTGGCAGGATTGCCTCAGGGTATACATTTGTAATCACTGAAAAGTGCTTACGATCACAGGCTGCGAGCACAGACTACATTCTTGTGACCTTGGGACAACCAAAGGGCAGTATGGAGTATCTCAGGTGTTACTCCCATTCAATGGTTGCTGGTGGTTTTGATGAGATGTCGTACACCACACGGTTTACACCACGTACTTCATTGATGACTCGTGTCGAGATTCTTCCGAGTACATCATACGGTATATGGCTCCAGTCGGCGGTCATGAAATCCTCGGTTTCGACAGCACGAATAGCAAGGACGTTATCATAGGTTCGAGCATCACCCATAACACCAACGCTTTGGACTGGTAAGAGCACAGCGAATGCCTGTGCGATTTTCCGCATTAAACCAGCTTCCCGAAGTTCTGCGAGAACAATAGCATCAGCTTCACGAAGTGTGTCGAGGCGTGGTTTTGTGACTTCCCCAAGGCAACGAACGGCCAGTCCAGGACCAGGGAACGGGTGTCGCCAGACAATATGCTCTGGTAGTCCCAGGTTGATACCAAGTTGACGCACCTCGTCCTTGAATAGATCTCGGAGTGGCTCAATAAGCTCGAATTGGAGATCGTCTGGAAGTCCACCGACGTTATGGTGGAGTTTAATGGTCGCTGCTGGCCCATCCGTAGCAGCACCACTTTCAATGACGTCAGGGTACAATGTGCCTTGAGCGAGGAAGTCAGCACCCTCAATTTTTGCCGCCTCATCACCGAAGCAATCGATAAAAGTGGCACCAATACGACGTCGCTTTTCCTGAGGCTCGGTAATTCCTGAAAGGATATCAAGAAATCTGTCTTCGGCTGGCACAACGTGAAGGTCAGTGTTGAAGTGATCAGAAAACTCTTCAATAACTGCTGCGGCTTCATTTTTGCGAAGAAGCCCGTTGTCGACAAGGATACACGAAAGCTGATTGCCGATAGCTTTGCTGATCAATGCTGCCACGACTGCTGAATCAACTCCGCCGGAAAGGCCACAGATAACTCGGTTGGAGCCCACTTGCTGGCGGATCGAATCGATGGCTAGTTCAGCAAAATCCTCAAGTCGCCATGTTCCACTGCAACCGCATTCATTCATCAGGAAGTTTGCAAGAATGGCACTTCCAGCAGGTGTGTGAGTGACTTCTGGATGGAATTGCAGTCCAAAAACAGGGAGTGTCCGGTGACGAACCGCTGCCAACGGGCAGGTAGACGTCTTCGCGAGGGGGATGAAGTCATCGGAAATGGTATCAACTTGATCCCCGTGACTCATCCAGACGTCGGTTGTTGTGGGGACTCCGGAAAAAAGTGAGTGTTCGACAATCACGTCACACTGTGATCGTCCGTATTCCCGAGCTTCAGCACGACCGACTTTCCCACCGAGTGCTTCACAGGCAGCCTGCATGCCGTAACAGATTCCAAGAACAGGAACACCTAGTGCAAAGAGGCCTGGGTCACATCGTGGGGCATTTTGTTCGTAAATACTTGCTGGTCCACCAGATAGGATGATTCCCTGAGGGGCAATTTCAGCAAGTCTCTCGGCGCTGATGTCGTGTCGGACAATTTCACAGTAGACATGCTGCTCTCGAACCCGCCGAGCAATAAGCTGAGCGTATTGAGATCCGAAATCTAAAACGACTACTCGCTCTGCATTTACGGCTTGAAATGCCTTCTGGCCTACAGCAGGTGCTCCTTGTGGTGAACTCATCATGTTTCTGAAAATTCTCTACGTAGTCTTTTTTGAAAGCCCGCCAGTATACTCCTCTGGCTGGATGAAAATACACCATTGTGGAACTTCCCGGGCATCTGCAGTGAAAATGTGACCTGTCATGAAGGATTTCTGCCCTGAAAGGTCGCTGTAAGCGCCTTTTGATGAGATTTCTGGAGGAACTGTGAATGATTGCTTTATTGACCAATGACGATGGAATTTACGCACCGGGTCTAGCAGCACTTGAGGATGCAATTACAAAGGACTACCAGACCTTGGTTGTTGCACCATCGACTGAGCAGAGTGGTGTGGGACACGGAATCACGTTTCTTTCTCCACTCACGGCAAAAGAAGTCTTCCGAGCCGAACAACGCCGTGGGTGGGCGGTTGATGGAAGTCCAGCTGATGCTGTAAAGCTGGGTGTTTCAGAGATCTGCCAGCATCGCCCCGAGCTTATTATCAGTGGTATTAATGCAGGTCTCAATGCAGGTATCAATGTCCTTTATTCGGGAACCGTAGCCGCAGCAATTGAAGGTGCCTTTTTTAGTATCACGAGCATCGCGATATCACTTGAGTGGGATGAACAGATGGACTTTGTACGTGCCGCAGAGGTTGCGCGTGGACTTGTGAAAAAGATAATCAGCCTCGATCCACCGCGCGGGAGCCTTTTTAATATCAATATTCCAACGGCATCCCTGCTTGGAAAAGCAGAAGTACGAGTTGTTCCTATGAGTGTTGCCCGATACGGCGAAGCCTTTGAACGACGCGTCGACCCGCGAGGACGAAATTACTACTGGGCGAGTAACGACCCACCGCCACCACCATCTTCGAAAGAAAGCGATGTCACAGCACTCGCTGATGGTGTCATTACGATTACTCCGCTTGAATACGACCTCACGCACTGGAAAAGACTTGGGGAACTACAAGCCATAAAATTTTGACTAGTGGGTTAATTACGAGTTTCTTAAGAGAAGAAGTTAGTAATCGAATAGTGATTACTCAGTAGATCATTGTTCTTGGTAGATGAATGCTCTATGGCAAAAAGGCTTGCAAGGACGAACTGCTGAAGATACTCAAACCCATCAATCTGCAAGCTATCTCGAAAAAATGCTTTGAAAGATACGGTGAATAAGTCTTTTCAGACTTCTCTGGTTATAGTCTTATGTTCTTGCTCAGATTTATTGTGGCTGGAGGCTTGGTTTAAGTGTTCTCAGTGGACCCAGCATTGCTTTGTGTCTTATAGGGCCCAACTTCGTACGCCTTCATGACCTCAAGTGTGACTACTGTGAGTACGAAAGTAACGAAAAGGCCAATGCCTATCCAGAACCAGACGCGCAAGGATAGCCGTAAGAAGGTGGTGCCCCACCATTCGTCAAAAGAAATGTCATCAACGTGCTGTTGTGCTTGTTGCGCGGCAGTAGGACTCGCAGCGATACCGCCCGTCATGCCTAGGAAGTCATCGTCGTCGCTGTCTGCGTCACTTCTACTTGGTGTGGCAGAAGTATCATTTCCGGATTCGTAAAGAAAGTCATCCTCGTCCTCCTCTTCGTCATAAGAGTTTTCGAGAAAGTCGTCATCGTCATCAGGTTTTTCAAAACTGTCAGATGATTCAGAGCTATTGTCTTCTGGTCCCCGACGGAGCGTACTGGATGAACCCAGCTTAGATGTTCTTGTTTTTTTTGTAGGTTGACGTCGTAGCCTAGTGATACTTGAGGAGTGTGACGTAGGAAGAGAGCCGCTGCTTCCGTCCGGATTATCTGAGGGTCGACGACGTAGTCCGGCGGGGTGAGGTCGGTCTTGAGAGTGCTGGTTGAGCCATGCATCAAGTTGTCCTGCAACTTCTCCGGCGGTTTGTGGTCGAGCATCTGGATGCTTTTCCATCATTCTGAAATAGAGATCAATTAATGCTGAATCAAGATCTGCAGGTGGCTGTTCAAGTTCATCAAGAGGGTTTGGAGCCGGCTCGTTCCAATGCGCCTTGATTCGCTCAACCACACTTCCTTTGGCAAAGGGAGCTCGTCCAACAATAAGATAGTAAAGGGTGCAGCCGAGTGCATAAATATCCGACCGGGGATCCGCGGAGTGACTATTCTTTGATTGCTCGGGAGCGAGGTAGTCGGCGGTACCGAGCACCTTTTCATCGTGTGCCTTGGTGAGTCC